>NZ_CDWTMO010000140.1:0-11267 GCF_977946435.1 Frankia sp. CgKIO3
TGCGGAAAACAAGCCTAGGTCCCGGCCGACCACCGGCAGCGGGCCGGCGGCCGGCCCACCGGGGAGCCGACCGGCGTCGGCGGGCCTGGATCAGGCGGACAGGCCCAGCGACGCCATCCGCCGGCCATGCGCCGCCATGATGCGGTTGAAGATCGCCGCCAGCGCCTCCAGGTCGCCGACCCCGACCAACAGCCCGGTGAGCGCGTCGCGATCGACTCCGACCCGCTGGGCCTGCGTGAGCGCCTCACCGACGAGCCGACGAGCCCACAGCGCCAGCCGCCCGGCCACCGTCGGGTTGGCGCTGATCGCCGCGCGCACCCGCTCGACCGCGAAGGCTGCGTGCCCGGTGTCGTCGAGCACCTTCAGAACCAGTTCGCGCGACGGTGACGGAAGCCGCGCCGCGATCTCGCGATAGAAGTCCGCCGCGATGTTGTCCCCCACGTAGGCCTTCACGAGGCTCTCCAGCCAGTCGGCCGGAGCGGTCGAGTTGTGGAAGGCGGTCAGTGGCGCGATGAACGGGGCCATCGCGAGCTCCCGGTCGACGCCGAGCCGGTCCAGCTCGTCGCTGATGGCCTGGAAATGGGCGAACTCGGCGGCGGCCATCTTCGCCAGGGCGATCTTGTCGGCAACAGTCGGTGACATCCGCGCGTCGGTGGCCATGCGCTCGAAGGCGGTCAGCTCGCCGTAGGCGAGCAGGCCCAGTAGATCCACGGTCGCCTGATCCACGGTCGGCGCGGGTCCGGCATCCGGGGACGGGGGCACCCGATTGTCAAAGTCACCTACCTGACCGGGGGTGGTGATGGCGATGGGTGTCGCCGGGCCGGTCGGAGTCCGTGTCGTCTGTGCCACAGGCGCGATTCTGACACCCGCCGCAGTCGCTGTCGGCAAACACTCCTGCTAAGGAGCCCCCACCCGGGGTTACACCGGCTATACTGGGGAGTAGCCAAGGGTCGTTATGTCACCTCGGCCGCCGTGTAGCAGGCGTCGCCTCGTCACCTGTGCACCCAGAGTTGCCATCGAGGGCACCGGGGCACATGATTTTTGGGTCGCGGGCGCCGCGCGGCTCACCGCGAGCGGGTTCAGCGTAGACACCGCTCAGAGAAGACCAGGAGCGTCCCGCTGTCCGTCACAGCTGAAGTACCCACGGATGATCTAACTCCCTACGAGCCACAAACCGCCCCCTCCACCCCCGGTTCCCCGGCGGCGCCGACCTTCGCGGAGCTCGGCGTGCGCGCCGAGACCGTCTCGGCGCTGACCGAAGCGGGCATCGTGCACGCTTTCCCCGTCCAGGAGCTGACGCTCCCACTCGCCCTGGCCCGCAACGACATCATCGGGCAGGCCCGCACCGGCACCGGCAAGACCCTCGCGTTCGGCATCCCGGTGGTACAGACGGTGCTGGCGGCCGAGGAGGGTGCCGACGGCCGTCCACAGGCCCTCGTCGTGGTGCCCACCCGTGAGCTGTGCGTCCAGGTGACCGCGGACGTCACCCGCGCCAGCGCCCGCCGTGGCCTGCGGGTGCTGTCCGTCTACGGCGGGCGTGCCTACGAGCCGCAGTTGTCCGCGCTGCGCGCCGGCGTCGACATCGTCGTCGGCACGCCCGGCCGCCTGCTGGACCTCGCCCGCCAGCACGTGCTCGACCTAGCCGGCGTCGGCACGCTGGTGCTCGACGAGGCCGACGAGATGCTCGACCTCGGCTTCCTGCCGGACGTCGAGCGCATCATGTCGCAGCTGCCGACCGAGCGGCAGACAATGCTGTTCTCCGCGACCATGCCCGGCCCGGTCATCTCCCTGGCCCGGCGGTTCATGAAGCGGCCCGTGCACGTCCGCGCGGAACAGCCGGACGAGGGGCGCACGGTCCCGACCACCCGTCAGCACGTCTTCCGCGCCCACGCGCTGGACAAGATGGAGGTGCTGGCCCGGGTCCTGCAGGCCGGCGGCCGGGGGCTCGCCATGGTGTTCGTGCGGACCCGGCGCACCGCGGACAAGGTCGCCGAGGACCTCGCCAAGCGCGGCTTCGCGGCCGCGGCAGTGCACGGCGACCTGGGCCAAGGCCAGCGCGAGCAGGCGCTGCGCGCCTTCCGCTCCGGCAAGATCGACGTCCTGGTCGCCACCGACGTGGCCGCCCGGGGCATCGACATCAACGGTGTCACCCACGTGGTCAACTACCAGTGCCCCGAAGACGAGAACGTCTACCTGCACCGCATCGGCCGCACCGGTCGGGCGGGCGAGAGCGGGGTGGCCATCACCTTCGTCGACTGGGACGACCTGCCGCGGTGGACGCTCGTCAACAAGGCACTCGCCCTGCCGTTCGACGGTCCGGTGGAGACCTATTCCACCTCTCCCCACCTGTACGAGGCGCTCGGCATCCCGGCGGGCGCGAAGGGCACCCTGCCGCACGCGGCGCGGACCCGTGCCGGGCTCGCGGCCGAGGACATCGAGGATCTCGGGGAGTCCGGCCGCGGCGGGCGCCGCGGCTCGCGGACCGGACGTGACCAGGACCGTTCCGAGCCGGCGGCGGTGCCGACCCGGACTCGCGCCCGTCGGCGCACCCGCGGCGGTGGTGCGGCGGCCGCGGCCTCGGGGCTGGCCATCGCCGCGGACCCGGTCGACGAGGACGGCCGGAAGGCCGGCCCACCCGTGGTGGACGGTGCCGGGCAGACCGGGCTGGTCGAGTTCACCGGGACCGCCCCGCCCACCGACACGGACACCGACACCGCCCGCGTCGTCTCCGCCCTGGCCTCGGAGACGGGCGTCGAGGCCGAGGAGTCGCCCCGACGCCGGCACCGGCGTCGCGGCAACCGTGGCCGGGGCACGGGCACAATGCGGGAGGCCGGCGACGGTACCGAGGGCGCGGCCGACGCGCCGCCTCGAGCCGAGTCGGCCTGACACCCCGGCGGCCCCGCGTACCCGCGGGTGTCGCCGGCCCGCGGGTGTCGTCAGCCCGCGGGCCGAAAATGCAGACCCAACCGGACCCAGCTCAACCGCCGGCACGAGGGACAGCGCACCAACGAGGGATGCCGGAGTCGGACCAGCGGTAGATGGACGCTCGGCGTCAGGACGCGCAGCGCGTGCCAGGCGCCGAGGGAGCTGGTCTGCCCGCATCGGGAGCAGCTGACGGTCAGGCTGGTGTTCGGCGGTGTCACGGGGCGAACGCCGCTGTACAACGCACGCTTTCCATGCGCGTCCCGACCCACCGTCGATCTCGCGCGGACCGGAATGATCACGGGAGGTCGGGTGCCACGCGGACGCAGCCGGTCGAACCCGGCCGTCGCCCGGTCCTGCGCCCGGTCCTGCGCCTGTCCCGGCGCCTGCGTCCCGCCCGGCACCCGGCCGGGTGTCCACCCGAGCTCGTTCACCGTCGGCTCACACCCGCACCTCTCCGGCGCAGGCCGGTTCGCCGACCTGCGCCGGTGGGCGGGAATGGTCCCGCATGCCCACGGGCCGGCCGTCCCCCTCCCGAGGGCGTTGCCGCCGACCGGGCGAGGTGGTCCCCGGGCCGTCAACGGTTTCGGCGGCCTGCCCAACCGCGGTCCCGGCAGGGTCAGCGATGCCGGCGGCCGTGCCCACCCCCGCGACCCCGGCGATGGCCCGGGCATGCGACCGGTAGGCCTCGGCCCCCTTGGAGCGCCGTGCGGTCGTCAGGATGGACCGCCCCGTTCCCGGCGCCTCGGCGAAGCGCACCGAGCGGGCTACCGGCGGCGCCAGCACCGCGATGTCGTACCGGGCGGAGACGTCGGCGAGCACCGCCCGGCAGTGCGCCGTGCGACCGTCGAACAGGGTCGGCAGCACGCCGCGGACCCGCAGGCCGGGATTGGTCAGCCGCTGCACGTCGTGCACCGTGTCCAACAGCTGGCCGACGCCGCGGTGGGACAACGTCTCGCACTGCAGCGGCACGATGACCTCGTCCGCCGCCGTCAACCCGTTGATGGTGAGCACGCCCAGGGAGGGCGGGCAGTCGATGAGGATGAAGTCATACTCGTCGACAATCTCGGCGAGGGCGAGCCGCAGCGCGTGCTCCCGCCCGGTGCGTGACAGCAGCACCGCCTCACAACCCGCCAGCTCGATGGTCGCGGGCAGCAGATCGGTGCCGTCCGGTGTCCTGGTGATGATGATGCCGGCGGACAACCGTCCCAGCAGGACGTCGTGCACCGACAGTTCGAGGGCATCCGGATCCAGCCCGAGCGAAAAGGTCAGACATGCCTGTGGGTCGAGATCGACCAGCAGGACCCGACGGTCCAGCTCGCACAGCGCGGCACCGAGACTCGACACGGAGGTCGTCTTGGCAACGCCGCCCTTCTGATTCGCAACAGCGAGTACTCGGGCCACACCGATCAGTGTGGGGGCGTGGCCGATCCGTCACAACACTTGACGGGCGAAAATCTCGACGCGCCCCCGAGGCCACTCCGCAATCACCCTAAGTCGGGCACCGACCAACCATCCGCAACACCGGTAGATCCGGGCGTACCGCTCGTCTCATCCGGTGTGCGCCGCCGGGCGCGGGTCAGCTCGAGGCGGGGGCGGCAGTCTGCACCACCTCGAACGACCACAGCGTGGCCGCGGTGGCCGCGGGGGCACCCTGCCCCCCCGCCGGGGCCCCGTGGCCCGCGGGAGCGCCCTGACCGGCCGCAGCCTGCCGGTGGCCCTCGCCGAACGCCTGCGAGGACTGCCACTTCTGGAAGTCCTCCTCGCTACGCCAACGGGTGTAGACGAGGTGGGTGTCCGTGCCCTCGATCGGGCGCAGCAGCTCGAACCATTCGAACCCGTCGGCCTGCTCCACCATGCCGGCACGGCCGGCGAACCGCTTCTCCAGGGTGTCTCGCAGCTCCGCGGGCACGGTCAATATGTTGATCTTAACAACACTCATGTCTTCAACCGTAGTGCGCGGGATCCATCACCGCGCCGCTAGAGTCCCCCGACGTGCCAGGTCTTCCCCGTGTCGCCGTCCTCGGCCTCAAT
Organism: Frankia sp. CgKIO3; assembly: GCF_977946435.1. NCBI lineage: Bacteria > Bacillati > Actinomycetota > Actinomycetes > Frankiales > Frankiaceae > Frankia > Frankia sp. CgKIO3. The sequence goes on from NZ_CDWTMO010000140.1 coordinate 4,957, forward strand.
GCCGCCGGAACCGCCGCGACGATCACACTCGCCGACGGTGGGCTGACCGTCACCGCGTTCTCCGACGGCCCCACGCCGCCGCCGTCCCTCGCCGAACTCGCCACGCACGGTCTGACTGATCGTGTCGTCGCCGTTACTCCTAATACGTTACGCCTGGTCGGAGCCGCCACGCACGGTCCGCCTTTTGAGGTGCACGGCGGTCCCCACCCGGGTAACGAGGCACGCCCGGGTGACGAAGCCCACCCACTCGGCGTTTTCGAGGCCGTGGTGCTCACCGGCCCGGCGGCGCGGCTGGGTCCGGCCGGGACGGGCTCGGCCCGTTTCGGCGAGGTCTTCGATCTCGAGGTTCCCTGGCTGTTCCATGTCGCGGGTCCCGCGCAGCTCGCGGCTGCCCAGGCCCGGTGGATCGGGGAATAGCTGCGCGGGCGGTACACGCCGCCGTCGCCCGATGAGATGGCCGCTCGCCCGCGACTGGCCGGCCGATCGCTGCGCGGCGGGGCACACGGTCAGCTGGCAGCGCTGGACCGGGAGCTGCGCGCGGGGCATGCCCGGGCGGCCGAGGCCGGCTACCCGATGCCCCAGCCGCCGGGGACGACCCTCAACCCGGGGTAGCCGGGGTGAGACGGGCAAGCCGCTCCGCCGCGGACTCCAGGGTCGTGAGCTTCTTGGGGAAGCCGAACCGGATGATGTGGCGGCCGTCCGCCGGGGCCGCGAAGAACGACGAGCCGGGAACGGTGGCGACCCCGATCCCGGTGACCAGCCGGCGGGCGAAGGCCACGTCGTCACCGGCTGGGTCGAGCGCGCGGGTGTCGCACATCACGTAGTACGCCCCGTCCGGTTCCCGGAAGGTGAAGCCGGTCCGGGCGAGGGCCGCGCAGAGCAGGTCCCGCCGTTCCCGGTACTGCCGGGCGAGATCGGCGTAGTACGTCTCCGGCAGGTTCATCGCCGCCACCCCGCCGGCCTGTAACGGTGCCGCCGCCCCGACGGTGAGGAAATCGTGCACCTTGCGGATCGCCGAGGTGTAGGCGGCGGGCGCGATCGTCCAGCCGACTCGCCAGCCGGTCACCGCGTAGGTCTTGGACAGCGCGTTGATGGTGACGGTGCGGTCCTCCAACCCGGGAACGGTGGCCGGCGGGATGTGGCCGCCCGGGCCCAGGTAGTGGATGTGCTCGTAGATCTCGTCGGTGAACACGAGCGCGTCGTGGCGCTGGCAGAACTCGGCGACGAGGTCCAGCTCGGCGCGGCGCAGCACCTTGCCGGTCGGGTTGTGCGGGGTGTTCAGCACGATGGCGCGGGTGCGGTCGGAGAACGCCGCACGCAGCTCCGCCTCGTCGATCGTCCAGTCCGGGGCATGCAGGCGGACGAGCTTCGGCCGGGCGCCGGAGAGGATCGCATCCGGGCCGTAGTTCTCGTAGAACGGCTCGAACATGATCACTTCGTCGCCGGGGTCGACCAGCGCGAGCATCGTCGCGATCATCGCCTCGGTGGAGCCGCAGGTCACGCAGATCTCGGTGCCGGGGTCAACCGACCAGCCCGGGTAGGTTCCGGCCACCTTCGCGGCAACGGCGGCGCGGAACTCCGCGGCTCCCCACGTGATGGCGTACTGGTTCACGTCCGCGTCGATGGCGGCCTTGGCCGCCTCCTTGAGCTGCGGCGGGCAGGCGAAGTCGGGGAAGCCCTGCGCGAGGTTCACGGCGTCGTGCGCGAGAGCGAGCCGGGTCATCTCCCGGATCACCGATTCGGTGAAGGTCGCGGCCTTCGCGGAGACCCGCGGCCGGGCAGGCGCGGCGGTCTGGTCGGGCATCGTTTCATGATGGCCCCTCTCCCGGCCCGGTGTCCGGCGCCCCGGGATACCGGCGCCCCGGTGTCCGGCGGCCCGGTGTCCGGCGGCCCGGTATGCCGGCGCCTCAGCTCTCGTCGTCCTCGTCGCCGAGGGCGTCCCAGGACTGGCGTTCGGGGCCAGCCGCCTGCCCCTCGGGGCAGTGGCTCCGAAAATCGCACCACGAGCACAGGGGGCCGGGGCTCGGCGGGAACGCCCGTTGCGGATCCTCACCCGCCCGCAGGGCCTCCGTCACGCGCACGGCGTCCGCCGCGACCGACTCCGCCCGCCGCACGTGCCGGGCGATGCTCGCCTCGGTGTGCTCGGCGGCCGCGACCCGCCCACTGGGCACGTGGTGCAGCTCGACCCGCCGGCATGGTTGGCGCAGCATCCGCCCGGCGGCCAAGGCGTAGAGCGCGAGCGCCGGGGACGATCGCGCGTCGTCGTCGGTGATCGGCCGGCGTCCGGTCTTGTAGTCGACGACGACCAACTCCCCGTCTCGGTCGTCGAGACGGTCCACCCGCCCGGAGAAGGCCAGTGCCTCGGTACGGGCCGCGACCGAGCGCTCGACCCCGCGCGGCTCGGCCGCCGGATCGAGGTGCGCGACATAGTCATGCGCCATCCGCGCGCCGCGCTCACGCCACCGGTACGACTGCTCACCGTCCCGGAAACCTTCGTCGACCCACAGCAACCGCAACAGCGCCGCGGCCCGCTGCGGGGCCCGTTGCTCGATCGGCTCCTCCCACCAGCGTCGCAGCGCGTTGTGCACGCTGACACCGAAGGAGGTGTGCGCCCAGGGCGGCCCCTTGGGCGGCCGCGGCCGGTCCAGATACGTCATCCGGTACCGGCGGGGGCAGTCCTCGAAGGCGGCCAGCCGCGACGGCGTGCAGGAAAAAAGCCGGCGGGGCATGCCGGTGAGCTCCAGTTGCGCCATTATCCGATGGTCTCACCGGCCTCGCCTCGGTTACCGGACGCCTGATCGGGCGGCGTCGCCGCCCGAGTCAAGGTGAGGGATCAGTCGGGGTGGGGTTACCCAAGAGTCGGGGTGGATGGCTACCCAAGAGATCAGGCGCCTGGACGAATCGGCACGCGGCTGGCATGCTCTTGCCATGCAGTGCAGTCGATTCACGTGCCGCCGACTCACAGGTCACGGCACGTCGCTGCGGCTGTTTTATGGGGACCGGGCACGGTCCCCGCTCCGCCGCTGATCTCACGCGGCACAAGCGCCAGACCCAGGCCCGGTCCGCCTCCGGGTTGTCTCGGCCTGGGGTGCGCCGGGCCTCCGACCGAAAGGCCCACTTGTGGAGAACGTCGTCGATGCCCCCAGCACCGCGCCGGCCATCGCCTCGATCGACGAGGGACGACAGCTCATCGATGACATCGATGCTCAGCTGCGTGATCTCGTCGCAACCCGGCGGGACCTGTCCCAGCAGATCCAGGCGCTGCGCTCGGCCGAGGGCGGGCCTCGCATCCAGCACGCCCGGGAGAACGAGATCATCGCGATCTGGGCGGACGAGCTGGGGCCTCGCGGGGTCGAGATCGCGATGGCGGTGCTGACGCTCTGTCGCGGTACCGTGCGGTAGGCACCCGGGCACCCGCCGGTGCGGCGCGCGGCCGCCGTTCGTACCAGCCCACCGCACCGGCCCGGTCATCGCGGCGAACGTAACGAACGCTCGCTCTCCCGCCGTCGGCGCTCTCGGCGTTCCCGATCGCGTTCCCGCTCCCGGTCCTTCGCCCGGTCACCGTCCGGCCCCTCCAACTCCGCGAGCAACCCCCGCAGTTCCGAACGCAGGAAGTCCCGGGTGGCGAGCTCGCCGATCGTGATGCGCATCGCAGCCAGTTCGCGGGCGAGGTATTCGGTGTCCTCGCGGTTACGGATGGTCTGCTCGCGGTCCTGGGCGAGGTTCGCGCGGTCCCGGTCGTCCTGGCGGTTCTGCGCCAGCAGGATGAGCGGTGCCGCGTACGCGGCCTGCAGCGACAGGACCAACGTCAGAAAGATGAACGGGAAATTGTCAAACCGGGCGGACTGCGGGGCGATGATGTTGTAGGCGACCCACAGCACAATCACGACGCTCTGCGCGACGAGGTACCGGGCCGTGCCGATGAAACGCGCCACCCGCTCCGCGATTCGCCCGAAGGCGTCCGGCTCGTGGGCGGAGCGCAGGGCGGACCGCCGGGACAGCCGCGGCTGATCAAGGCGGGCGCCTCGCGGCCGACGGCGTCCCAGGCGTCCCAGGCGTCTCATGGTGCGGCCGGGGAGCTGCCCACCTCGCCGCGGGAGCCTGGTTCCACGTCGCCCGCGGCGGGCGGGGTCAGTGCCCCGGGGGTCGCCCGCGCATCCACGTCCGCGTCGAGCTGTCGCTCCCGCCAGTTCGCGGGAAGCAGGTGGTCGAGCACGTCGTCGACGGTGACGACGCCGACGAGCCGGCCGGCGCGGTCGAGAACCGGTGCCGCCACCAGGTTGTAGGACGCCAGATGACGGGTGACCTCGGCCAGCGGGGTCTCGGGCCGCAGCGAGGCGATGTCGACGTCGATCACGCCACCGACCAGGGTCGCCGGCGGCTCACGCAGCAGCCGCTGGAAATGGGCGAGACCGAGGTAGCGGCCGGTGGGCGTCTCGTAGGGCGGGCGCACCACGTAGACCTGCGCGGCAAGCGCCGGGGAAAGCTCGGGTTCGCGGATGCGGGCCAGCGCCTCGGCGACCGTCGCGTTCGGGGCGAGCACGACCGGCTCGCTGGTCATCATGCCGCCGGCCGTGTCGTCGGCGTAGAGCAGCAGACGGCGCACGCCGGCGGCCTCGTCGGGCTCCATCAGCCGCAGGAGACGCTCCGCGTCGTCGGCGGGCAGCTCGCCCAGCAGGTCCGCCGCGTCGTCGGGGCCCATCGCCTCCAGCACGTCGGCGGCCCGCTCGTCGGCGAGTCCCCCGAGCAACTCGACCTGCTCGTCCTCCGGCAGCTCCTCGAGGACGTCGGCAAGCCGCTCGTCATCGAGGGCGGCAGCGACCTCCGCGCGCCGTTTCTCGGACAGGTCATGCAGCAGCGACGCGAGGTCGGCGGGCCGCAGCTTCTCGAACGCGGCGAGCAGGTTCGCGGCCCCCTGCCCCTCCTCGGGCAGCGAGAAGCCGGTGACCTCGTCCCAGGCGACCGTCTTCACCTCGCCGCGCCGGCCCCGGCCGACCCGCACCGCCACCTGGTCTAGCACCCAGTCGCCGCCGCGAACCGGTTCGATCGCGGCATCGACGACGGTCACCTCGACGCCGGACGAGATGAGCGTCACCCGCCGGTCAAGCAGCTCGCCGAGCACCCGGGTCTCGTTCGGGCGCTGCTGGAAACGCCGCCAGCTCAGCCGGGCCGAGGACAGCACCACCGCGCCCGGCTCCACCCCGGTGACCCGGCTCATCGGCACGAAGATCGGTCGGCGTTGGACCTCGACGGCCAGGCCCAGGACTCGGGGCGGCTCATGCCCGAGTCGCAGCGTCGCGATCACATCGCGCACCCTGCCGACCTGGTCGCCATTCGGGTCCAGGACAAGCAGGCCCGCCAGCCGGCGGCAGTAGACGCGGGACGGAGCCGGGCGGGAGATCATGCCCATCACCGGACGATGCCTGCGAAGCGCAACATACCGGCCCACGACGGCCCTGCAGACCTGTTCACGGCCGGAGGTTACCCGGCCCGGGACATCCCACAACCCGGAGAGGTCGGCCGGATCAACACCGCCGCGCGGGCCGCCGGCAAACCGCCCGGCGTTCCGGGGCCGGGGATCGGGCTACGGGCACTGCCTACAGGTACTGCCTCGACGGATTGACCATGGCGCGGACGGTCTTGCCGTCGTGGAACTCCCCGATCGCCGTCATCGACCAGGTGGGAGCCCCGCGGTCGCGCTGCACCCGGCACATCACCAGTCCGGTGGACGGCTTGGAGTCGGACAGGTCGAACCGGACGAGCTCCTGCCCGGTGAGATCGTCATACAACCGGCAGTAGGCGTTACGCACCTCGACGAAGGTCTGTCCCTGGAAACTGTTGACCGTGAAGATCAGGGTGACGACGTTCCCCGGCAGGGCGCCGAGATCGACCATGATCGTCTCGTCGTCCCCTTCGCCATGGCCGGTCAGGTTGTCCCCAGAGTGGCGCACGGCTCCCCGGGCGCCCTTCTTGGACATGAACCAGACCTTGTCGACGTCCTTGCCGCGCTCGTCGAACAGGATGCAGGACGCGTCGAGATCGCTCGACTTCCCGTGCTGGGCCGGATCCCACCCAAGGCCCATCCGGACCCGGGTGAGCGGCGGCGCGCCGGTCTTCACCAACGAGACGCTCTGCCCCTTGGTGAGCGATACCCGCCCCTTGTCCAGGTTCACCCGGCCACCCTGCTGACCGGGCGCTCCCGGCGCGGGGGGCGGCGGACCCCATTGCTGACCACCCGGCTGCGGCCCCCACTGCTGCCCGCCGGGTGGCGGGGGCGGCGGGCCCCACTGCTGCCCGGGCGGGGGCTGCGG
>NZ_CDWTMO010000141.1:0-11175 GCF_977946435.1 Frankia sp. CgKIO3
TAGGTACTGCTGCATCGGCGGGGGCCGGGGGCCGCGCCGACATCGGGGCATGGTCGGATGATGGCTCGCTGCCGCCCTTGTCCGCCTGTCCCGGTCCCGGAGTTCACGGGTTTCGGTTCCCACCCGAGGTGATCGTGCTCGCGGTCCGGTGGTACCCGCGCTACGCGCTGGGTTCCGTTCCGCCCAGACGATCAGCGCCGGACACGCGTTCGTGCGGAATCTTCGCCGCGGACACTACGAACCTGACGTCGACGCCGACCCGTAGGTGCGGCTGACGGCTGCCTTCGCCGAACTCATGCGGGCGATCTGATCACCGATCCGGCCGGGTTCATCCTGCCGTACTGTCCCGCAATACAACAGACCCCCGGGGCCTGGCCCGCACCACTCCCCGGGCAACGTTCCGGGGAACGTTGCCCGGGAACGTTCCCCGGAACGCAACACGCCCGGGCCTCATCCCTATGGTACTCCTCCGGGAAAAACGGCCGCCGCGCGTGCCGTTGCCCGCGCCGACGACGGGTCGTACGACCTCGTGGCCGCCCTCGCCGGCCGGCGCTGGGCGGGTACGCCGCCAGCGGTTTCGCGGCGCCAATCCAGGTGCACCAGCGCGGGGAGGACGACCGCTCGCACCACGAACGCGTCGAGCGCCACACCGACCGCCAGACCCACCCCGAGCAGCTTCAGCGTGCGGGACGGCTGCGCCATGACCACCGACAACGCCAGGATCATGATGAGGTTCATGGTGAGGACGACGTGCCCCACGTCGGCGTGGCCGCGGCTGACCGCGTCGCCTTCGAGCGCCCGCCAGCCTGGCGCATCGGTTTCGCGCAGTCTGCTCAGCAGGCTCAGGTTCATGCCCGGGGACAGGCCGAACCCGACGACCAGCACGAAGACCAGGATGAACGGTTCGATCGGACCAGCCTGGAGGCCCAGTTTCCCGGCGAAACGGTCCTGCTGGAAGAGCGCCGCCAGGACACCGGCCGTTGCGAGGCCGCACGACAGCTCCGAAACGGCGAGTACGGCGGCAGTGACGCGCGAGGAGGCCGTGAGGAAGATCAGCGCGCCCACCGCGAGCAGGACCACGAACACGAACATCGGCAGCGCGCCGCGGAAATCCGCGGCCATGTCGGCGAACAACGCCGCCTGCCCGCCCACGTAGGCGCGGCTCACGGTGGGCCGCAGGACCGCCGGCAGGACGTCGTTCCGCAGTCGGTGCACCAGGTCGTAGGAGTCCGTCGACCGGGGACCCGCCTGCAGCAGCACCTGGATCAGGGCCAGGCCCGACTCGGGACTGTCGAACGAGGCGTACGCGTGTTTGACCCCCGGCGTCGTGTTGAGGGCGGTGACGACGTCGGTCACGGTGACGGTCCGGCTGCCCTCCCCCCGGTCGACGACGACGAGCATCGGCCCGTTGAGACCGCTGAAGAAGTCGCGGCTGACCACGTCATACGCGCGCCGCGCGGTGGCCGACGTGGGCTCCGCGCCCGCGTCGCCGCCACCGAGCCGCAGGGTGACCACCAGCGCTGCCAGGGCGACGAGCAGCACGCACGCCGCGGCCACGGCGACAGCCGGGTGACGCCCCACCTGCCTGGCCCACCACGATCGCACACCCGGCCGATGCGGTAGGCCACGACCCGTCGTGGTCAGGGAATGCCGTCCGAGCCAGCCCAGCATCCGGGTGCCGCCGAGGACGAGCAGCGTCGGCAACAGCGTGAGGGTGACCAGGGCACTGAGCACCCCGGCCACCCCGGCCGCGAGGGCGACTCCCGTGAACGGGCCCAGGTTCAGCAGGAGCACCCCGGTCATCGCCACGCTCAGGCACACGCCACCGGAGGCCAGGGCGGCTACCGACTTCACCATCGCCTCGGTGGCCGCGTCGACCGGGCTCACGCCCCGCGCCAACGCGGTCTGCGCCCGGTAGACGACCAGGACGGACCCGCCCAGGCTGACCCCAAGAGCGATCATGCCGCCAAGTAGAGCGGCAAAGGGAGTCGTCAGGACGTAGTGGGACAGCACCGTCGTGACGGCCACGGTGGTGACGGTGGCCATGGCCGCGACGACCGCGGCAATCATGGCGGCCACCCTCGAACGCAGGGTCAGGCACAAGACCGCCAGCGCGACGGCGAGGGCGGCCAGCAGCGGTCGGATCGGGACGCCGGCCAAGGTGAGCGCGGTCGCGCCCGGTCCGCCCAACTCCACCTGAAGCTCGGGGCCGCTGTAGGACCGGGCCGTGGCCGAGACCCGTCTGATCGCGCCGAGGTCGAGTTCGAGCGCCGACGCTTTCATGATTACCGGAGCCACCGCCGTGCGCCCGTCGGCACTGACCGGTGACACACCCAGCACCGTCCTGCCTAGTGGTCCGAACGGGTCGGCGACGGTGAGTACCCCCGGCAGCTTCCCGACGTCGGCGAGCAACTCCTCGACCTGCTGGTGCACCAGCGGGTCCGCCAGCGTGCCGCGCCTGGCGTGCAGCACGATCTGTTCGGTGTCCGGCAGGACGCCGCCTGGAATCACCTTGCGCGCCAGATTCATTGCCCGCTGCGACTCGGAACCGGGAACCGACACATCGTGGCTATATTGCGCGTGACCTGCGATCACGAAGAACACCGCAGGCAGGAGGAGCACCGCCCACATGCCGACCGCGATCCAGCGATGGCGGGCACACAGACGTGCGACGCCTGTCAACGCAACGATCAGCATGGTTGGCCCTTCGTTATTTTGGACAACCTATCTCGCGGGCAAGCAACGTCAATTACTCTTTGGTGGGGCTCTTTGGTGGGGATCATCGTCCGATAATTCTAGAGACGATTCACGAGAGACGGCACTTTACGGCGTTCCCGCACGCCTGGCCTCGTGATCGACCGTACCGCCACGAACTGCCCGACAACCGCTGTGACAAAATTTGTTCACCGGTTCCGGCACCACATTATTCGGTGGCAAGAATGTGGACGGCGGTATCGGTGCCGGTCGGGGTACCGCCGATGGCGGCACTGACCGGGCTGACCGGGCTGAGCGGGAGCTCCTCGCCCGCTTCACGGCCGAGGAGCGGGTCCCGACACGTCTACCGGTTGTAGGTGCTCGCCGGGTTCGAGCCGGGCAACCGGCGGGAGCACGCCACGGGCACCCTTTTGATCTTGCCGAGCCGGCGGCGCCCGCGAACCGCGGCCGGCGGCGAACCGGCCGATGGCCTCAGCGTCTCAGTGCAGCGGTCAGGTATCGTGAGATCACCCGCCGGCGTGGCGCAATTGGTAGCGCACTCGACTTGTAATCGAGCGGTTAGGGGTTCGAGTCCCCTCGCCGGCTCCAGACAGATGGTCTCTGACCTGCGGTTTTGCGAAATCGAAGATCATCTATTCAAGACAGAAATGGGTTTGTGTGCGCATTCGGCAATTGTGTGCAGGGAACGATCATGAACGGGGTGTCCTCTCCGGGCGCCTGGGCCGGGACCTGCGGTCGCGACACCGCCCCGACGACGGTTACGTTCCGTTATCGCCTGCCGTTCTGAGGGCGGGTAGGATCGGCAAGAACGATGCGTGGCGGCTGACGGTGGCCGGTCCGCCATCCCACCCCACGCCACCGCGGCACGGGGATCGGACGTTCACGGCGCCGCCAGGGTCGATGGCGGCGCCGTGGACGTGAACATGGCGACGGAGCAAGCAACCCGGTGTTAGCACCGGGGATCGCCGCAGCGTGGAACGGGATCCGCCGTGCCCCCACGGGTCCGCCCCGGTCAGGTCCGCCCCGGTCAGGTCACCCCCGACCCGCACCGGCGACATCGACGCCATGGCCGACACTATGGGCCTCGACGCGGGTCGCGGCCAGGTACGCCAGATCCGGATAGTCGAGATTCTTCGCGGTGAACGCCGCCGCGACGCATGCTTCGACGAGCGTGTCCAACGCCAGCCGGTGGGCCTGCTCGTCGGCCGCCAGACGGGGCCAGGCGGCGCAGGTGGTGAGCTGAGCTGACCGAGATCCAGCAGGCGGCTACCTCGGCTTACGGCGGCGCCGGTCAAGGGCCGCTATGCCGACCGCGGCCACGGCGACGACGAGCAGGCTGCCACCAAGCTGGAGCTCCTGCCAGAGGCGGTCATGCAGCGATGCGCTGGCGCTCACCTTCCGTAGCTCTCTGGTCAAGATCAGTGCGATGACGGCGAAAAGACCCGCCTGCTGGGCCAGCATGGACAGCGGCGGACGCACGAGCCGGCGCAACTCCTGATTTGTTGCTTCCTGGGCGTCCCACCGTTTCTGCTCCGCGGCGGCTCGCTCCGCTTCCCCGATACCGTCGATGATCAGGTTTCGTTCCCGTAGATACTGGTCCTGCAACAGGACGTGGCTGCCACGGCTGCCGGTCGCGGGCAGGAGCCGCAGCGCGTTGTCGATGCTGTCGAGCGCCGCGGCGTGGTGGCCGCACCGGCGTCGGCCGGTCGCGAGCCGGAAGTGGAAGGTGTGGTCCGTGGGGTACTCGGTCACGGCTTCTTCGGCGTGGCGCCGCAACAGCTCGGCGTGATCGGGCGCGACCCACAGGGCATGCAGGCAGATGTCGGGTGACCTGGCGGGAGCGTGGCCGGGCCGTCCACGCCTGGGTGAGGAGGCGGGTGGCGTCGTCGGTGGGCGTGCGGCTTCCGCAGGCGGCGAACGCGCGCAGGGCGACGAACAGCGGATTGTCGCGGTCGGGCGCCGCGAGCGCCAGAGGCGAGGATTCCAGGAACCGGTGGAGGTCGTCGAACCAGAAGTTCATGCGGAGCTTGCTGGCGTGATACACCGCCGCGAACGCGAAGACGGTGGGAGAGCCGCCGACCTGCTGGTCGATGCGGTCGACCACGCCTGTGAGATCCGCGCGGGACTCCACGCTGTCCCGGGTGATGAAGGCGTATCCGATCGCCCAGGTCTCGATGATCGTGCGGCGTTCAGCGGGGCTATCCTGGCCGCTGTGGTCCTCCAGCCAGCGGGCGCAGCGCGCGGCGACGGCCGCGGTCGGCTCGGCCAGCAGCCGGCGCCGCCAGTACCGGTCGGCGCAGATTTGCCAGGGGCCGGCCACAAGGTCGGCGGAGGCGAGCTGGAACGGCGGTTCCACACCGGCGTCGACCAGCGCCGAGGCGACGTCCTCGCACACCCGGTCCAGTTCCCGCGAGTCGGCCGCCCTCACCTGCGACAGCGGCCGTACGATCGTGTCGATGTCCATGGCCCTCCTCGGTATGCGCCTCGTGCCGCCGTTGTCCACCACCGTCGTCGGCGTCTATCTTTTTCCGCGGAGCTTCTTCTTACGGGGTTGAGTACGCTGACCGGTCTCGCCGGTGCGGGTTTTTCGGTCGCGTTCCGGGCGCCGCGGGTTGACATCGTCGAGGACGGCTTCAAGGATAGCGATCGCCTCGACGAGAAAAAACCTTCTGTGTTCGGGGGTGATGGTAGAGGCGGGATGATCAAGCAGGAAAATCTTCGCCGTCGCGAGCAGATCTATTTCCCACAGGTCTCGGTGTTTGGGGTTGTGGGAGACCCTGGAGAAATCGCCGGGAGGACCGTGTCGAGGAAACGGATGGCGTCGGTGTCGCTGATGTCGATACGCTCCCGGGTCGGGACACGGTGCGCCTCCGCCTCGTGCTGTCGGATCTGGCGGAGCAGGGTGAACCGCATCTGCCGTTGGGAGGGGAACACCGCGGTCTGGGTTGCGAAGCCGGCCGCGATGGCGGCGGCGGCCAGCATCCTGGCGGCGTCCGGTTGGCCCTTCCCCGAGGCGTCGAGCCGCGCCAACGCCTCCTCCCGGTAGGCGTGCGGGGCACAGTCCCGTAGGAGCGCGTGGGCCCGGTCCAGGGAACCGTCGGCGCGCACGTCCGGCCGGGCAGCGAGCTAACCGAAGGCGTCCGCGAGCTCGAACACGGCTTGATGCGCGGCCCGGAAGCGGGGCCCCGGATACAGCCGCCGGCCGGGCGCGTCGTCGTAACCGGCGATCGCATCGATCGTCGCGCTCACCGCGTCCGCGTCCCGATCGACCAGCGCGAGCACCAGCCGGCCGCCCAAGGCGTGCATCCGCCCGGTGCGCTCGACCACCTCCGGCGGCATCAGGTCAAAGATCGCGGAAAAGTCGTCAGTCATGGCTCCGTGCCTTCCCAGACGGTGTGGAGAAGCGGTGGGCGGTGGTGGGGCCACGACAGCCCATCGGTCCCCGCGGCCAGCTGATCAGGCGGAATCACCATCCCGCGGGTCTCGTCCCCGATCTCAGGGTCGAGGGTGACGTCGTACCAGGACGATCCGTCCGCGACGGTCTGCGCGGTGTCGTCCAACGACCAGGCCCAGCCGCGCACGTAGCCGTGCCGGCCTGCCGCGTCGGAGGGCCCGACGACGCGGACACGCTCATACAGCTGATAGCCGCCGCGTTCCCGAACGATCTCCGCCGCGGCGATGTGCGCGGCCCAGCCGGTGCACACCTCCACCGCCGGCTCCGGGCTCTCGCGAGCTATTCCCCGGCACAGCCCGTGCCAGCGCACACTCGACGGGGTCTCCCACGACCGGGTCAGCCAGGCCCACAATCCTGGTGACCGGCTCGCCGTGGCCGTGGGGGGGCCTGCGCGGCGTGGGGCAGCTGGGCGGTGACGAGGCGGCGGACGCGGGCGGGGTCGTCGCAGTGCCACCGCACGCTGCCCCACGCCACCTCGGTCGGACCGAGGCCATCACGGTGGTGCAGGCTGACCAGCACGACGGCGAGGATGCCGCGGACCGCGACGACGTCCCAGCTGCCCGGGTCGGCGAGGGCCGGGCCGCCGGGCCAACTGCGGGTGGTCGCGGTCACGGCGCGCTGTTCGGCCAGCAGCCAGCCGTCTCGGTCGAGGTCCACCAGACCCTCACCTCCCCCGGATGTGCATGGCGCGACGGACCGGTTTCTCATGACAGTAGTAGCGCATTCCTCGACAGCACGGTCGGGATCGCCACGAAACTGGGTCTTCGAAGTTAACCGGGGTGGGCGTGAGACCCCAGCCAGTTTGGTAACTGTGCGTAATGTTGGCTTGACGTGGCCTGCTGTGGCATGCCTCGTGTCGTGACATGAATGGCCCGCAACCCCTGGCGATCTTGGTTGTTCCTGACGCAACCGAGAGGCCACGGAGCTACGGGCTTGGACGATCATACGAATGACGCGACGCGGTTGCTCGACATCGACGGTCTGACGGTGTCGCGCGTCGAGATGCTCGCGGACAGGACACGGCAGGTGTGGCTTGCGACCGCGGACGAGACGGCGCGGGCGTGCCCGGGTTGCGGGGTGTTCGCGCGCAGGGTCAAGGGCGTCGTGACCACTCGGCCGCGTGACCTGCGCTACGGCCCGTTCCCCCTGCGACTGGTGTGGGTTAAACGCCGCTGGTACTGCCAGGAGCCACTGTGCGCGAAGCGGTCGTTCACCGAGTCGCTGCCGGCGGTGCCGGCGCGGGCACGGTTGACGACCCGGCTACGCGAGCAGGCCGGCCGGCTCGTGGTCGACGGGATCTGCGCGACGGTGGTAGCCAGCGCGCGGCACCTTGCGCTGTCCTGGCCGACGGTCATGGACGCGGCGCGCGACGTGGCCGCGCCATTGACCGACACCGCCTCACCGCCGGTGGACGTGCTCGGGATCGAGGAGACCCGCCGAGGCCGGCCGCGCTGGCGGCCCGCGGACCCCGTTCCCACACCGGCGTCCCCCGAACCTGCTGGCGGCGGCCCCGCCGAGACCGTCGAGCCCGACCCGGCGGGTGGCGAGCCGGCGAAGGCCCGGGTGCTCGCCGACCGGTGGCATGTCGGATTCACCGACCTGGCCGGCGGGCAGGGCATGCTCGGCCAGGTCGAGGGCCGCACCGCCGACGACGTCGCGTACTGGCTGGCCAGCCAGACACCGTCCTGGCGCGACCGGATCACCCACGTGACGATCGACATGTGCACGGTGTTCGTCGCCGCGGTCCGCCGCTACCTGCCGGGCGCCACCCTGGTCGTCGACCACTTCCACGTCGTAAAACTCGCGAACGACGCCGTCACAGAGGCCCGCCGCCGGGTCACCACCCAGCTACGGGGCCGCCGCGGCCGCGACACCGACCCCGAATGGAAGATCCGTAACCTGCTGACCCGCAACCGCGAGAACCTCACCGACCGCCAGTTGACGAAACTGTGGAACACCCTCGTCGACCTCGGCGAACCCGGCCAGACGATCCTGACCGCCTGGATCGCCAAGGAAGAACTACGCGCGCTGCTCACGCTCGCCCGCACCCACCCCGCCCGCACGGTGATCGCCCACCGGCTCACCAGGTTCTACACCTGGTGCGCCGACGCCGCCGTCCCCGAACTCGAACGCCTCGCCACCACGATCAGCACCTGGTGGACCTGCATCGAGGCGTTCCTGCACAGCGGCATCACCAACGCCGCCAGCGAGGGCCACAACCGGGTCGTCAAGCTCGACGCCCGCAACGCCTTCGGCTACCGCAACCCCGAAAACCAGCGGCTACGAACACGCTGCGCAACCACCCGCCGAGCCCGCAGATGCCTCAACCCCGCTTAACTTCGAAGAGCCACGAAACTCGGGCGTGGCCGTGACGGGAGAGGGTGCCTTCCCATGGCGAACGATCCCCGGGAGGCGGGCCGGCGAGCCGTGGCGTGACGGCGACGACGGCGAACCGCCTTGGGTAGACGGTTCAGATCGCGGTTCACAGGTGGAGGGTGGTGACGACGCCCTGGTGGTCGCTGTGCCCGCCGGTGTCGACGAGCCGGTAGTCGGCGGCGGTGAGGGCAGGGACGGTGGATCTGATCGATCCTCATCCCACCGGCCGAGGTGGCCGCCCGCAGCGACGGATCGCCCGAGGCCGCCGCGAGGTGGTCGGCGACGTCCACGAGCCCGGCGGTGCGCAGCGTGGCGGACACGATCCTGTTGCCGCGCCACAGCGCCTCGTCGGTCTCGCGGGGCAGACAGCGAGCAATCCGATCATGGAACGGTACGGTGGACCAGTCCGGTTCGTCGTCGCCGAGGGGGCAGTGGTTGACGTCCCCGGCGAGAACTCCGAGCGGGCCTGCGCGCAGCAGCCGGGAGGCGATCAGCTGGGCTTCCTGCGCGGCGGCCAGGGCCGAGTAGGGCGTCAGATGGACGCTGGCCACCGCGAGAGAGGTCGGCGTTCCCGGGATGGTCAGGACCGCCACGCCGAAGCCGTGCAGGGTCTCGGCGCCGTAGCGGGTCTCCCATCGGGTCAACCGGAGCCGGTCCGGTCGCCACAACAGCCCGGTGTGAAAGCCGGACCGGGACGGGGCAAGCAGGCCCCGCATCCCGAGATCGTGTTCGGCGGTGGACAGACCGCTGCGGTCGTCGTCCCAGCCGTTGGCCTCCTGGAGACACAGCAGGTCGGGCTGGACCGCGCGGATCAGTTCGGCGAGCGCCGGCCAGTGCGCGCCGGGTGCGCCGCGGCGGAGGTTCAGGCCCATCAGCGTCAAGGTCAGGGCTGCCGGGTGGGTCACGGGGTCTCCTCGGTGGTCGTAGAAAGCGCAGTGGCAGTGACGAGGGCGCCCACGGCGAGGACAGTTCCCGCTCCACACAGGGCGAGCGCCGGGCGGGGGCCGAGCAGGTGGGCGAGCCAGCCGACCAGGGGCGGGCCCAGCAGGTTGGATCCCGAGGCGATCGTGAACCACACCGCCATGACCCGGCCGGTGAACGCCCGATCGACCGCCTGGTGCAGGTAGCCCTGCGCGAGGACACCCCAGCCAAACGCCGGGACCGACGCGACGAGCAGCATGAGCACCAGCACTCCATAGCGGGGCGCGGTCGCCGCCGCGGCCAGCAGGGCACCGGCCGCGGCGACCCGGATCGGGGTGCCCCCCGGCCGGGGCGGTCGCCGACCCGCCTCCAGTTGGCCGGCGACCGCCCCCGCCGCGACGGCGGCACCCGCGACCCCGAGACCGGTCGCGCCCTTCCCGAACGTGTCCACCACCACCAGCGGCACCAGCACCGTCTGAAACGGCATGAGCACCACACTGGCGACCGCAGTGACGGCGAACAGCGTGACCAGATCACCACGCCCCGCGATGTACCCGAGGCCGTCGCGGACCTGACCGGGCACCCGCGGCACCGGTGCGGCCGGGTGCATCTCCTCGCGACGCATGGCCGCGAGCGCCATCAGCACCGCCGCGAACGAGACCGCGTTGGCCCAGCAGGCACCGGCCACTTCCACCCCCGCGATCACGACCCCGGCGAGCGCCGACCCGGCCACCCGCCCACTGGTAAACGCCGCGGAGTTCAACGCGACTGCGGACGGGCGCAACGGGCCGTCGACGATCTCCGCCAGCAACGACTGCTGCAACGGGTTGGAGATCACCGTGCTCACTCCCAGCCCAGCCGCCAGCAAATACACCTGCCACACCGCGCCCCCCGCCAGCGCCACCACCCCGAGAAGGACCGCCAGCATCGCCGCGGCGACCTGCTCGACAGCCATCGCCCGCCGCCGATGCGCCAGCCGATCAACCCACACGCCGGCATGGACACCACCCAGCGCTGTCGGCGCGAACTGCACAGCCACCGTGATCCCCAGCGCTGTTCCACCGCCACCGAGTTCCAGCACCAGATAATCCTGCGCAACCCGCTGCATCCATGTACCCACATGCGACACACACTTCGCCGCGAAATTACAGTCGGAAATTCCAGCTGGTCAATGCCGCGAGAGAGCCGCCCACCACATCCCCCCTCCGGATAGTTCACGCGACGGACAGTCCCGCGGGCGAGCCGCGGCAACCGTGTTGACGCGGCGCCCGGGGCCGGCGGTCGCTGCCGACCGCGGCCCGGCAGCGGGCTGCTACCCGCGGGCGTCATTGTCGGGAGGCCGGGCAGGCTGAGCGCCGCGGACCGTGGTGACCGCGCGGGTGATCTCAGAGGCGAGAGTGTCGGCTTCGTCGAGAGTGAGGGTCTCGTTGTCCGCGGGTTCGCCGTCGCCGCCGCAGTCGAGGGAGATCACCGGCTGGTAGGTCGTCGTGGCGGTGACGTACTGCTCGATCGTCACCGCGAGGGCGGTCTCCCCGCGGAGTCCGGGGATTTCCGGCAGGGCGATGAAGGCGATCTCGGCGGTGTGGTAATCCCCAGGGCCCGATGCTTCCACGTGCAGATGCCCGGCGGCCTTCTGGCACCAGGACGGGCAGGAACGATCAAGATCGTGGTTCATGGCAGAGCCTCTCCGTTCCGGGCTGGTGGGGCGG
>NZ_CDWTMO010000142.1:0-11063 GCF_977946435.1 Frankia sp. CgKIO3
CGGCATTGGGACTGGCGGTGTCACAGCCTGCAACCATCATCGTGACCGCTCGAGGGCTGGTTCACCGTTATTGAATCGGGGGATCGAGGTGGATGCCTTCGGCTATCCGGATGCAAAGTCCGCCGGATAGCACGGATAGCAGGATCTGTCGAATAGCAGGATCTGTCGGATTTGGGCGAGGCGAAGATTCCGGTTTTAGGCGTGGCCGCGGAGCTGTCCGCGTGGCACGCGGGCAGCCGAGGCCCGACGTCCGGAGCGCGCGATCCGGGCGCCGGATCAGCGCCAGGAGTCGATGTGGCCGACGATCTTCGCGGGGGATCCGGCGGCGACGGCCTTGGGCGGCACGTCCCGGGTCACCACCGAGCCCGCGGCGACGACGGCGCTCTCGCCGATCGTCACGCCCTTGAGCACGATAGCCCCCGTGCCGATCCAGGCCCGGTCCTCCAGCACGATCGGCCCGCTCATCGGCTGCTCCACGCCGTCGACGACCATCGGATGGAAGTCGTTGTCGAGTAGCTGGGTGTCCCACGAGACGTTGCAGCAGGCGCCGATCGAGACGCGTTCGCGCACGAGGATCTTGGCGAACCCGTTGATGTTCGCCCCGGGGCCGAGTTCCAGTACGCCCGAGTCGACGACGATCCGCACGCCCCGCTGCAGCGACACGACACCTTCGCAGCGCAGGCGGCCCTCGGGATGCACCCGGATGATCGAGGTGTCGCGCCGGGTCGACAGTCCGAACGCGCCGAGCCCCACCCGTAGCGCTGCGCCCTCGGCGAACTCGATGCGTTCCCGGCCTTCGATCACGGTGGGGGAACCGGTCCAGATCGGTTGCCTGTACGCGAGCGGGTAACGCAGCCCGGCCACGAACGAGCGGGCCGAGGTCTCCTGCGCCGCCCGCAGCGAACGAACGTGCCGCACATACTCCCGCAGATCATTTCTGAACGCACCCACGGAGCAACAGTAGGCGCTGCCCCGATGGCCGGGACCGCCCGGCTGTCGGCTCGCCGGGGCGGGCATGCCACTCTAGAGTCGTGCGCGAGCCCTCGACGGAGCGTGCACCATCGCCACGGACCGGCGATCGGGGCGGGAACTGACGACGTCGGGCCGCCAGGACGCCGGCCCGGGACGCCGCTGGGCCGGAACGACGACCGGGAGCCACACCGACGTGAGTGTCAGCGCCATCCACCGACCTGAACATCCGCAGGCCGGCACCCCAGTGCGGGCGGCTTCCGGGGACGGCGTCGCTGCCGCCGGTCCGGACACCCCTTACGTGACCATCGTGCTGCCCTGCTACAACGAGCAGGACCATGTGGTGCTCGAACTCGAGCGCATCACCGCCGCGATGGACGCGAGCGGTTACTCCTACGAAGTCTTGGCGATTGACGACAAGTCGACCGACAACACGCTCGCGGTGCTGCGCGAGGTGGCCCCGCGGTTCCCGTGCATGCGGGTGATGCCGTTCCGCCGCAACGGTGGTTCCGGCACGGCCCGCCGGATCGGGACCCAGGAGGCCCGCGGCAAGATCGTCGTCTGGACCGACGCCGACATGACGTACCCGAACGAGCGCATCCCGGAGTTCGTCCGTTACCTGGACGACAACCTCGACGTCGACCAGGTCGTCGGGGCGCGCCGCACCGAGGAGGGTACTCACAAGTGGGCCCGGGTGCCGGCGAAATGGTTCATCCGGATAATCGCCCAGCGGCTGTCCGGCATGAAGATTCCCGACCTCAACTCCGGGCTTCGTGCCTTCCGCCGGGACGTTTCCCTGCCCTATCTGCGGCTACTGCCCCCCGGTTTCTCCTGCGTCACCACGATCACGATGTCCTTCCTGTCGAACCAGCATCCGGTGGATTACCTCCCGATTGATTACGCAAAACGGTCCGGAACGTCGAAGTTCCATCCCTTCCGGGACGCGCGGCGTTACATCCTTCAGGTGCTGCGGATGGTGATGTACTTCGATCCGATCAAGGTTCTCATGCCGGTCGCCCTGTGGATCATGGGTTTGGGTTTTGTCAAGCTGATCGTGGACGTGATCCGCTACGACTTCCATGTGGCGACGTCGACGCTGCTGGCGATTCTGGTCGGCTTCCAGATCGTCGTGCTGGCGTTGATCGGCGATCTGGTGGCCCGCTCGCGCAGCGACACCTGACCGGCGTGCGCATCGCGATCGTCGGTCC
The DNA here is from genome assembly GCF_977946435.1 of Frankia sp. CgKIO3. Taxonomy (NCBI): domain Bacteria; kingdom Bacillati; phylum Actinomycetota; class Actinomycetes; order Frankiales; family Frankiaceae; genus Frankia; species Frankia sp. CgKIO3. The sequence goes on from NZ_CDWTMO010000142.1 coordinate 2,178, forward strand.
GACCCATCCCTACAAGGGGGGGATCGCGCAGCACACCACCGAGCTTGCGCACCGGCTGTCGGCGCGGGGCCACGAGGTGGCGGTCGAGTCCTGGTCGGCGCAATACCCCGCGCGGCTCTATCCCGGCGTGCAGCGCGTCACCGAGCCCGAGATGGAGCCGTTCGAGGTCACCCGCTACCCGTTGTCGTGGCGCAGACCGGATGGGTGGATCCGGCTCGGCAGGCGCCTGCGGCGGCAGGCCGACGCGGTGATCCTGGTCGTCGTTACCCCCGTGCAGGCCCCGGCCTACCTGGGCGTCCTCGGCGCACTGCGGGCCCCGGGGCTGCGGGCCCGGGGGCTGCGCGGCCGGGGCACGGGTTCCGGGCGAGCGGGTTCCGGAGGCGCGGGTCCCACGGTCGTGGCACTCTGCCACAACGTCCTGCCGCACGAGCGCCGGGCCGTGGACGAACCGCTGACCAGTGCGGTGCTGCGCCGGTCGTCGGCTGTTCTCGTCCACACGCCGGCCCAGGCGGAGCTCGCCGCGTGCCTCACCCCTGCTCCGGTCCTGGTGGCCGAGATGGCCACGCACCTGTGGTCCTCGCGTCTGCCGTCCTCGGGTCCGTCCTCCTCGGGTCTGCCGTCCTCGCCGCCCGGGCCGGTGGCCGGCCGCGGTGGGCCATCCGCCGACGTCACCCGGCGCAATCTGCTGTTCTTCGGGCTGGTGCGGCCGTACAAGGGACTGGACGTCCTGCTGCGGGCGTTGGCCCGCGGGCCGGCGGACGTTCGTCTCACCGTCGCCGGCGAGTTCTGGGGCGGGACGGGGGAGACCGCCCGCCTGGTCGAGGAGCTCGGCCTGGCCACCCGGGTGGACCTGCGGTCGGGCTATGTCGACGCGGCGGAGGTGCCCGCGCTGTTCGCCGGTGCCGACGCTCTGGTGCTTCCCTACCGGGCCGGAACGGCGTCGCAGAACGTCGATCTCGCGCACCTGCACGGTGTGCCGGTCGTGGCGACCACGGTGGGAACACTCGCCACCACGGTCCGCGATGGCGTGGACGGTCTACTCGTGCCGCCCGACGACGCGGAGGCGCTGGCGGTGGCGCTGCGGCGGCTCTACGAGCCCGGCGTGCTCGCCGGGCTGCGCTCGAAGGTCATACCGCCGGACATCGACGGGGCGTGGGAGCGTTACCTTGATGTGACGTTGGGCGCGTTTGGGCACACCTGAGCCGTGGCGTATGCGCGAGTCACGGCCCATCCCTGGATCGTGGACCACGCGTGAATCGTGGACTCGGAAGGCGGACTGGAATGAGCAAGGCTGACCGGATGGGCCGGGCTGACCGGATGGGCCGGGCTGACCGGATGGGCCGGGCTGACCGGATGGGCGGGGCCGACCTGTGAGCCCGGTGCGGGCCGACGCCCTCGCCTTCGTGGGCCATCAGGTACATGTCATGCGTCGCCGGGAGGTCGGCACCCTGCTGTCGTGGGCGGGGGAACTGGCCGGGCGCACCCTGCTCGATGTGGCCGGCGGTGACGGCTACTGGGCCGGCCAGGCCGTCCGTCGCGGGGCTCGGGCGGTGTGCCTCGACCTCGCCCGGCACAAGCTGCAGTTCGGTCGCCGGCTGCGCGGGCATCCCGGGCTCGTCGAGGGGGACGCCTTGGCGCTGCCGTTCGCCGCGGCCACGTTCGACGTCGTTATGTCGGTCTGCGCCATCGAGCACTTCGACGATGGGCCGGCCGCGCTTGCCGAGATGGCGCGGGTGCTGCGTCCGGGTGGCGACCTGGTGATGTCTGCCGACGCCCTCACCCGGGCGGCGTCCTGGCCGGATCTGTTCGACCGGCACCGCGAGCGCTACTACGTCAGGCACACCTATTCCGGCGACCATCTCGCCAAGCTGCTCGACGATGTCGGGCTCGAGGTCATTCGGCAGACGTACATGTTCCGCAGCGAACGCGCCGAGCGGCTCTACCTGACCTTGTCCGCCAAGGGCGGCAGGACGGGATGGAACGCCGCGGCCGTGCTCTCGCCGGCCGTCGCCCTGTCGGACCGGCGGGCTCCCGACACCGCGGGCAGCGTCGTACTCACCCACGCCCGCAAACGGGAGGGCTGAACGATGGCGTCCGCCGGCCGGTCGGCACGCCCGGGCCCCGGCCGTGAACCGCGCCGGCAGCCGGAGCACGGGCCGCGGATGGGCCCGCCGCCGCCCCCCACCTCCCTGCGTAACCAGCGCATCCTCGCCGTCGTCCTGACCGTGCTGCTGTTCGGGCTGATCGTGGCCGGGATGGGTGCCGGGTTCGCGCTCTTCGGCCATCGGGGCTGGGGATACCTGGTCGGCGGGATCTCCTGCGCCGTGATGGCACTCGCGGCCCTGCGCGCCTGCGGCCGCTGACCCCGCCGGCCCACCGGCCCCGGCTGTCCGGGGACCGGGCCGGCTGTCCGGGAATGGAGGAGGCAGGGGCAGACTGTGACCCGTGCGTGTGGGTTTCCTTGTCGAGCAGCTGCTCGCGCCGGTTCCTGGCGGGACCGGGCGCTACTCCGCCGAGCTCGCGGCGGCGCTCGCCCGCACCGCCGCCCCCGAGGACCGGGTGACCGGGTGGTGTGCCGGGCGCCGGGAGGTCGGTCCGGCCGTGTTGCCCGGCGTCTTCGGTCCGTTCCGACTTGGTCTGCCTCGCCGCGCACTCGCCGTGGCCTGGGCGTGTGGCGTGGGCCCGGCTCCGACAGGGGTGGACGTCATTCACGCTCCGACCCTGCTGGTGCCACCCGCGGGTGGTACCCGGGGGTTCGTGACCGGTTCGGTGGCGGACGCCCTGCGCGGCCTCGACGACCGGACCGGTTCTCGGACCGGGTCCCGGCGCGGGCGACGGTCCGGTGACTCCCGGCGTTCTCCGGATTATCGGCGCTCTCCGGGTTATGTGGACTCATCTCCACCTTCCGGACTTTCCGGCGCGCCGCCCCGTCCGTCGCTGGCTTCCTGGGCCTCCGGAACCGTCGCGCCGGCCCTGGGTAATACCCTGGATCGGCGCCGGCCGCGCCCGAAGCTCGTCGTGACGATCCACGACGCCGTTCCCTGGACGCATCCCGAGACCCTGACCCCGCACGGGGTCCGGTGGCACCGGCTGATGGGCGAACGGGCCGCACGCCACGCCGACGCGGTCGTCGTGCCGACGCTCGCGGTAGCGGCCGAGATCGCCCGGCATCTGCCGATCCCCGAAGACCGCCTGCACGCGATCGGGGAGGGAGTCGCCGACGCCGTGGTCCGGGTTCCGCCCGATGCCGACGCCCGCGCCGCGCGGATGGGGCTACCCCCTCCAGGGCGTTATCTACTCACCCTCGCCACGCTCGAACCCCGTAAGGGCCTCGACACCGCGCTCGCGGCGCTGCGACGACCGGGCGATCCGGGCCTGCCGTTGGTCCACGTCGGCGCGACCGGCTGGGGTGGGCTGGACGTGCGCGCGGCGGCGGCCAGGCACGGTCTGGGCGCGGACCGGGTGCGCACCCTTGGGCGGCTCAGTGACGAGGATCTCGCCGTGGTCCTGTCCCGTGCGGGCGTACTGCTCGCGCCGAGCCGGTCGGAGGGCTTCGGGCTGCCGGTCGTCGAGGCGATGGCGCACGGTGTGCCGGTCATCGTCTCGGATGCCCCCGCGCTGGTCGAGGTCGGTGGGGGCGCCGCCGTGGTAGTCGGGGTGGACGACCCGGCCGCGCTGGGCGCCGCGGTGGCGAAGGTCATGGGCGATCCGGGCCTGCGGGGGCGGCTGTCGGAGTCTGGACGCCTTCGTGCCCGGTCATTTACCTGGAAAGGGGCAGCACTGGCGACGTGGGCGCTCTACCGTCGAGTCAGCGGTTCCCCCGCCGTGTCCGTCGCCGACGACGGGCGGGCGTAGTGTTGCCCCCGTTGAGAAGCAAGCGGTCACCGTGAAGCAAGCGACCACCCCGTCGCGGGTGGCGCGTCAGGGAGGGAGCGCCGTGGGACCCCGGGTGCTCGTCGACGCCACTTCGGTCCCGGCCGACCGTGGTGGCGTGGGGCGTTATGTCGACGGGTTGGTCGCGGCGCTGGGCGCGACCGGCGCGGACATGGCGCTCGTCTGCCAACGGTCGGATGAGGAACGCTACAGCCGGATGGCTCCACACGCCACCGTTCTGTCCGGGCCGGCGGCCATCGCCCACCGGCCCGCGCGGTTGGCCTGGGAACAGACCGGGCTGCCACTGGTCGCCGAACAGGTGAATGCCGATGTCATCCATTCACCGCACTACACGATGCCGTTGCGGGCGCACCAGCCCGTGTGCGTGACGATTCATGACGTCACCTTCTTCACCGAGCCCGACATGCACACCGCGGTGAAGGGCACGTTCTTCCGGTCCGCGATGCGCACCGCGGTGCGCCGGGCGGTCCGGATCATCGTCCCCTCGAAGGCCACCCGGGACGAGCTGGTGCGGGTGCTCGACGGGGAGCCGACGACCACCGACGTCGCCTACCACGGCGTCGACACGTCGACCTTCCATCCGCCGACCGAGGAGGACAAGCGGCGGGTGCGCCGCCGGCTCGGGCTTGGCGACTCGCGCTACGTCGCGTTCCTCGGGATGCTGGAGCCGCGCAAGAACGTGCCGAACCTCATCCGGGGCTGGGCCGAGGCGGTGCACTGGCGGGACGAGCCGCCCGCGCTCGTCCTGGCCGGCGGCTCCGGCTGGGACGACGACGTCGATGCCGCCGTCGCCTCGGTGCCGAGCCACCTGCGGGTGATCCGGCCGGGTTATCTGCGCTTCTCCGACCTGCCGGGCTATCTGGGAGGTTCGTCACTGGTGGCGTATCCCTCGCACGGTGAGGGCTTCGGGCTGCCGGTGCTGGAGGCGATGGCCTGCGGCGCCCCGGTTCTCACCACGCCGCGCCTGTCGCTGCCGGAAGTCGGCGGCGATGCCGTCGCCTACACCCAGCCGGACGCCGGCTCGATCGCCCGGGAGATGGGCGCCCTGCTCGATGACGCCGAGCGGCGCAGGCAGCTCGGTCAGGCCGGTCTCGCCCGGGCCCGGGAGTTTACCTGGGCGGCCAGCGCCGAGGCGCATCTCGCGAGCTACGCGCGGGCGGTCGCCGAGCGCTGAGGCGCCCGTCGGCCCGGCCCCGGGGCGAGGAACGCCGCAAAGGGCGCGCTACGGTCTCCTCGGTGCAAGGTGCCGTGCGTCGTCACGGGAACGTGTCGGGCGACCAGCGGTGGGCGAGAACGGGCGGGCGAGACATGGGTGTGGATCCGGAGATCCGGGTCGTCGTCGTGACCTTCCGGTCCGGGGAGGTGATCGGCGCCTTCCTCGACTCGCTGGCGAAGGCGACCACGCGGCCCTACGAGGTCGTCGTGGTGGACAACTCGCCGCACCTCGACGAGGGCACGAGGGCGGCCGCCGAGCGGGCCGAGGTGCGCCTGGTGCGCCCGGGTCGCAACCTCGGCTATGGCACCGCGGTCAACCGTGGTGCCGCCGGAGCCCGCGGGCCCTGGCTGGTGATCTCCAATGCCGACATCTCCTTCGCGCCCGGTGCGGTCGACGAACTGATTGCCGCGGCCGACCGCTGGCCGGGGGGCGGGGCCTTCGGCCCGGGGATCATCAATCCGGACGGGGCGCTCTACCCCTCGGCCCGGGACCTGCCCTCTCTCGGCCGCGGGGTGGGGCACGCCTTGTTCGGCTGGTGCTGGCCGACGAATCCGTGGACGGCCTCCTACCGGCGGGAGCGGGGCCTCCCCCGGGAGATGACCGCCGGCTGGTTGTCCGGTTCCTGCCAGCTGCTGCGCCGGGAGGCCTTCGAGGCGGTCGGCGGGTTCGACGAGTCCTACTTCATGTTCATGGAGGACGTCGACCTCGGCCGCCGCGTCGGCGAGGTGTCCTGGCAGTCGGTGTACGTGCCGTCCGCGGTGGTCGAGCACCTCGGCGGGCACTCGACGAAGCGGTCGTCACGGCGGATGGTGCTGGCTCATCACCGCAGCATGTTCCGCTACCTGTCCCGGCAGTACCCCGGCAACGCGCGCGCGCCGCTGCGGCTGCTGCTCGGGGTCGGTCTCGTGGTCCGGCTGCTGCTCGCGCTGATCTTCGCCCGGGACAGCGCGGGGGCGAAGGCGACCCGTTCCGCCGATCTGCTTCCCCGGGGCGGTGCCGCGCGGGGCGCCTGAGCGGACCGCGGCCGGCCGATGGCCGGCAGTCGAGTCGCTGGTAGCCGAGTCGCTGGTAGTTGAGGATGTCCTGGATGTCCGAGATATTTGGGATATCCGGACGGCTCGGTGAACCCCGGTCCGACGCAACGTGTCGAAACCATGGCATGCCGTTCGTTGTATGGTCCCGACCCCGATCCGTTTTCAGCGCCCACCGCGTGTTCTGCGACACTGACGCCCCATGGACGCAGTGATGCTTGTCGGCGGTCAGGGGACCCGCCTGCGACCGCTCACGATGTCGGCACCGAAGCCGATGTTGCCGGTCGCGGGGGTGCCGGTCACCGCGCACATGCTGGCTCGCGCGCGAGACGCGGGAATCGACCGGGTGGTGCTCGCCACCTCGTACCGGGCGGAGGTCTTCGAGGAGTACTTCGGGGACGGCTCGGCGCACGGACTCCAGCTGGAGTATGTCACCGAGACCGAGCCGATGGGCACGGGCGGCGCGATCCGCAACGTGGCCGAGCGGCTCCACGGGGGACCGGACGATCCGGTCATGATCTTCAACGGTGACATCCTCGCCGGTCTGGACATCCAGGCCCTCGTCGCGCGGCACACGGGGACCGGCGCGGCGGTCACCCTGCATCTGACCCGGGTGGTGGACCCGCGTGCCTTCGGGGTCGTGCCCGTCGACGACGATGGTCGCGTCACCGCCTTCCTGGAGAAGACCCCGGACCCGCCCACCAATCTGATCAACGCCGGGTGCTACGTGTTCCGGCGGTCCGTCATCGACACGATCCCGACGGGACGACCGGTCTCGGTCGAGCGGGAGACCTTCCCGGGACTGCTGGCCGCCGGCACGACGGTCATGGGTTACCCGGATGACACCTACTGGCTCGACCTCGGAACTCCCGCGGCGTTCGTGCAGGGCAGTCGCGATCTGGTGACCGGCCGGATGGCGTCGTCGGCGCTGCCGGGGCCGGTCGGGGACTGCCTGGTGCTGCCCGGTGCTGTCGTGGCCGCCGACGCCAAGATCGGTGGCGGGGCGACCGTCGGGACCGGTGCGTGGGTCGGCGCGGGTGCCGCGATCGACGGTGCCGTGCTGTTCGACGGTGCGGTCATCGAGGCCGGGGCGGTCGTGCGGGACAGCGTGATCGGTCGGGACGCGGTGATCGGCTCCGGTGTCGCGCTCGACGGGGTGGTCATCGGCGACGGGGCACGGATCGAGCGAGGCAACGAGCTGCGGTCCGGGGCGCGTGTGTTCCCCGGAGCCGTCCTCTCGGCGGGCGCTGTGCGATTCAGCTCGGACCGCATCTGAGCGCAGCCGACCGGTTGCGGGCGGCGGCGGACCACTGGTAGCGCCGCCGCCTCTCCTCACGACGTGGCGGCTGCGGCCCGTCCGGGCGGAGATCTCGCGGACATCCACGGACGGGGAACAAACACCGCCCGCTGAATGCGGTGATTCCGCGCCGTGGCCGAGGACAATCGCACTCATGAGGTTCAGCGTGGAACGCGACGCGTTCGCTGACGCGACCGGCTGGGCCGCTCGGCATCTACCCAACCGGCCGGGCCCGGCCCGGAACGTCCTGACCGGCATCCTGCTCACCGCGGGCCATGGCGCCCCGGCGTCGGCGCCCACCGCGGTTCCCCTGCCGTCGGGTTCCGCGGCGTCTCCTGGTTCCGCGGCGCGCCAGGGGCCGGCCACGGCCTCGGTCCTGACGATCTGCGCGTACGACACGGAGGTGGCGGTGCGGGCTCCGGTCGCGGCCTCGGTGGACGGACCGGGGCGGGTGCTGGTGCCCGGCCGGCTCCTCACGGACATCGTGCGCAGCCTGCCCGCGACGACGGTCGACGTCGTGGTCGACGGTGACCGGCTGGTCCTGCGCTGCGGCAGCGTCCGTTTCACCGTGCCGTTAATGGACCCGGGCGACTACCCGAAGCTCCCCAGCTTTCCCGGACCGATCGGTGAGGTGGACACGCTCGGGTTCGCGTCCGCGGTCGGTCAGGTCGCCCCGGCGGCCGGCCGGGACGAGACCATGCCCGTGCTCACCGCGGTCCGGATGGAGATCTCCGGGCGCGGGCTGACCCTCGCCGCCACCGACCGGTACCGGCTCGCGGTACGCGGCATACCCTGGCAGCCGACAGTCGACGATCCGTGGGCGCTCGCGCACGTGCCCGCCAAGGTTCTCGCCGAGGTGGCCCGCACGCCGACGTCGGCCTCCCGCATCATGATTGGCCTGGACCTCGACGATCCGTCCGGCGCCCGGCTCGGCCTCGCCGCCGGCGGCCGGCAGACCATCGTCCGACTCATCGAAGGGACGTTTCCCAACTACCGCAAGCTCCTGCCCGAGGCGGCCGCGCTCGTCGTCACCGCGCAGACCGCGGCGCTCGCCGCGGCGGTCCGCCGGGTGGCTGTCGTCGCCACCCGCACCGGGCCGCTGCGGTTCACGTTCACCCGCGACCAGGTCGTCGCCGAGGCCGGGGACGGCGGTGGCGCACAGGCCAGCGAGACGATTCCGGTCGAGTACGCAGGTCCCGAGCTCTCGGTGCTGTTCAACCCGTCCTACCTGCTGGACGGGCTCGGTGCCGTCGAGGACGATCAGGCGACGATCGGGTTCGTCGACGCCGATCCGGCCGAGGCCGCCGCGAAACCCGCGGTGCTCACCGGCAAGGACAGCGGCCGCGGCGCCGTTGACGAGGGCGCCTACCGCTACCTGCTGATGCCGATCCGCCACGGCGGGAGCTGACTTGTCCTGTGCCGTGTCGCCGCGCCGGGGAGGGTCAGGG
>NZ_CDWTMO010000143.1:0-6056 GCF_977946435.1 Frankia sp. CgKIO3
GTGCCCGGGGTGTCGGGGTGGTCGGTGTGCACCGTGTCTCCAAGCAGCGCCACCGACGCGGAACGAAGGTCGCCAGCGAGCAGGCCCTCGCCCGACGCCTCTACCCACGGCTGGCCTCCGACTGGCTGCTGCTTGCCGACCGGACCTTCTACTCTTGGGCGGACTGGTGCACGGCCGCGGACACCGGCGCGGCGCTGCTGTGACGGGTCAGGGCCAACCTGAACCTGCCCCCGCTGAAGGCACTACCCGACGGCTCCTACCGGACCGTCCTGATCAACATGAAGATCAGCAGGAAGGCCCGCGACGCGCTGCTCACCGCCGCCCGGGCGGGTGAGCCCCTCGACCCGCGGGAGGCCACCGCGACCGCCCTGGCCGGGGGATATCACCACAGATGGGAACGGGAAACCGGCAACAAACAGATCAAGACCTACCTGCGCGGCCCGGGACGGGGTCCTGCGCTCCACGCATCCCGACACCGTCTACCAGGAGATCTACGGCTACCTGCTCACCGTGCCCGCGCCAGGTCGGGCAGCGTGAGTCCGTCTCCTCGTGTCCGTGGGGGCCCAGGCGGCGTACTCCAGCCAAGTCTCGATGAGAGAGCTCATGCGCGGCTCGGGTGGATATTGCTAATCGAAGATGTCGGCGGCAGTGACGGTGAGACATCCTGGCGGCGCGTTACGGATCTCCTCGCGAGCGCACAGCGCGAGGCGTGCCCGGGCAGAGCCTTCGGTCCCGCCACTGTCAGGGCCGGCAGCTCCGTCGTCTGTCTGGCGGTCCGAGGCTGCTGGAACGGCCGATGTAATAGCGTGAGCCTTTTCCAGGAGCCGGCTGGAGATCCGTCGACCGCCAATAGAGCGCGCCCACTTCGCCTCGCCGAACAGAACCGGGTGTCGGTCCCTGCCCGCGAGCACGACCGCATCGATCTTGTTTTGCCCGCCCGCGTTCCAATAAGGCCCGACCGCGACGATGTCCCTGCCCAGCGCGCCGGCGACCGCGAGTCGGCGTAGGTGCTCGCGAAACGCTTCCTCCCACGGTTTGCCGAGATGGTCGTCCAGACTCTCGATCAGTACTGGCAGCAGTGCTTTCCCTAATCCACGCTCGATCTCCGCGCGGTACCGAGACAGCACGCCGAGATAGAAAGCGAGGAAATTGTCGGCGATCCGGTAGACGCGCCGACGGCTGTGCGCTGGTTCAGTGACGGGCATCAGCCTTTCGACCAGCCGCAGTTCGACGAGCCGATCCAGCGTACGGGCCGGTTCAGCCCGAATATAGTCCTTGATCTCGTTGTACTGGGTGCGGCCCTCGGCGATCGCGTGGAGCACGGCCGCCGGGTATTCACCGTGCTCCGCCTCGGTGGCAAGCACGAGTTGTCCCTCGGTGAGCAGCGGCGCCCCGGGCCGGCAGGCCAGCCGTAACAGGTTGTCAGCGAGATCGGCGCCCTGGTCCCACCACGACAGATACAACGGAACTCCGCCAACCAGCCCGTAGACGAGCGCCCGGTCGGACGGCGTCAGACTGGGCAGCATGAGTGCGGCCTCGTGCGGACGGAACGGATGCAGCGACAGTGACAGATCGAATCTGCCGTACAGGGGCGCCCGCTGCTCCTGCAGCGCGGTCATGTGCCGCACGGCCGACCCGCACACGAGCATCCGCAGCCTGGTCCGGCCGGCTGTTCGGTCGAGGAAGGCCCGCAGGACGCCGGGCAGTTCGGGTGAGGTGGCAACGATCTCGGGAAACTCGTCCAGGATGACGAGGAGCGGCTCCTGCTCAGCCGCCGCGGCGAGGTCGTCGAGCGCGTCGTCCCAGTCGAGATAGGGACGAGCAGCGAGATCACGGATTCGCCCCGGTAGCGCGATGGCCGCCTGACGGGATAGTTGCGCCAGTTCCCCAGCTGCCGCCCGACCGGCTCCGGTGTGGGACACCGACCGACGGCCCTCCGCGAAGTGCTGCAACAGCGCGGTCTTGCCGACCCGTCGCCGTCCCCACACCACCGCTGGTCGGGGGTCGGTCGAGCGCCACCACGCCTCTAGAGCGGCGAGTTCGTCGGTGCGATTCACAAAGGCCACCGCCGCCCCGCCTCCCTCCAGAAACTCACACTGCCTGTAACTTACTTGCTATGTAAGTTACACCCCGCGCCATCCGTACGCGGCTCGCGACATCCATGATTCTGTGATTTTGCCGCCTACCCGGCCGACAACCCCGACCGGATCGTGCTCGGCCGGGCAGTCCGACGGCGGGATCGACCAGCGCAGCTGCGTCCCCCGGCCGTACGGGTGTCATCCTGCAGCGGCGGCTGATGCGCCGGTGGTGGAGGTACGACGCTGGCGTCGCCCTGCATTTTCGCTGGTAGATGGCCTGCTCGTGTGATCGGGGATGGTGATCGTGGGGCCAGGGATGGCGGGATGGCGGTTCGGGTTGTGCTTGGTTCTGTCCACCGCCTCCGATCAGGCATTTTGCGGGGTCAGGCGGTGGCGCCACCGTCGATCACGTGGTCGTGGCCGACGACGTAGCTCGATTCCTCCGACGCCAACCATAGAACGGCGTTGGCGATCTCCTGCGGGTCGGCGACCCGGCCCAGCGGCACGGTCGGCGCGAGGCGGGCGTCACGCTGCTCGCGGGTCTCGCCCGGAAGGTAGGACATGGGGGTGTCGATCGGGCTGGGGCTGATGGAGTTGATGCGCACGCCCTGCTTGATGTACTCCAGTGCGGCGGTACGGGTCAGGAAGCTGACACCCGCCTTGGACGTGGAGTAGGCGCTCATGCCGGCCAGCCGCCAGTGGGCGCCCAGGTTGGAGGCGGTGTTGACGATGACGCCGCCGCCGTTGGCCGCCAGGTGCGCGGTCTCGTACTTCAGGGCGAGGAAGACGCCCGTCAGGTTGACCGCGAGGACCTTGTTCCACACGTCCTCGTCGTGCTCGCCAACCGGCGTGCCGCCGCCGAGGATGCCGGCGTTGTTGAACGCGACATGCAGACCGCCGTGGCGGGAGACAACGGTGTCCACCATCGCCTTGACGCTCTCCGAGCTGGTGACGTCGACGGTGATGCCGGACGCCTTGCCGCCCTCGGTCTCGATCAGCTTGACGGTCTCGTTCACCCCGCTCGCATGGAGGCCGGCGACAGCGACGGTCGCGCCCTCCCTCGCGAATGACAGGGCGGCGGTCCGGCCCAGCACACCGCCAGCGCCGGTGACGAGGACGACCTTGTCGGTGAAGCGTGCACTCATGACGAGCTCCTGTTGTCGGTAGAGACGTTACGAATCGCGGATGGTGGTCTCAGCCGCGCGCGGCGGCAGTGGTCGCGCCCGCCCTGCGCTGGAGCAGCGCGATCTGGACGGCACCAAGGAGAGCGAAGGACAGCCGGGGTCGCGGCGGACTCGGCGCAGCCATGTCGGGTGACGCGTTCACAGAGAGGTGTTCATAACTGAATGATCATTCCACTATGACAGTCGCCTGATGCCGTGCGGCACCACACGACTCCGCCTTGTGGCCTTGTGGCGATGATCGGAAGTTACCACGAATTGAAACGATCGGTCTAGATAGTCGGTGCGGGGAGCGCCTCAACCCGCACCACTTCTTCCGGCACGGCCAGTCCATCCGCCTGCCGGGGCGCTGACCGCACGGTCTCGGTACCGCCCCGTCGACGGGTGCCCGGCACCCGAAAAGCCCGTTCCCGTCAGTGCGGGGACGGGCTTTTCTTGATTGAACGGTCTTGTTAGCCTCTGGGTATGGGCAGGACCAAGGAGTTCGATCCAGACGTGGTGCTCCAGCGCGCGATGGACCTGTTCTGGGAACGGGGCTTCGAAGCGACTTCGATGGCCGACCTCGTCGATTACCTGGGGATCGGCCGGGCCAGTCTCTACGGCACGTTCGGCAGCAAGCACGACCTGTATCTGGCCGCCATGCGGCGGTACCTGCGACGCAGCGAGGCGGGCTTCGTCACCGCGCTCGCCCAGCCCGGACCGGCCCTGTCGGCCGTGCGCGCGTTTGTCGAGAGCTGGGTCACCGACGCCCTCACCGACCCGAACCGGCGAGGCTGCCTGGTGGTGAACGCCGCCGTCGAACTCTCCCCGCGTGACCCCGAAGTCGCCCGCCAGGTGGCGGTCAGCTGGAGCGTCGTGGAGACGGCGCTGGTGTCCTCCCTGGTGCGGGCCCAGGCCCAAGGCGAGCTTGCCCCCGACAAGGACCCGCACGAGATCGCCAATTTCCTGCTCGTGATGATGCAGGGCGTCCGCGTGCTCGCGCGGGCCGCACCCGAAGCGGAGCGGCTCCAGGCCGCCGCCCGCCTCGCGTTGGCCGCGCTGGACTGACCTGCCTCGCGTTGGCCGCGCCGGACCGATCCGCACCCGCCCAGTGGAACACGCGGAGGCCACAGCCTGGGCACCGTCCTGCGCTCACCAGCTTTCGACAGTTCGGTCGAGTGGCGTCCGTGTGCCGTGACCGGAGCTACCGCTGGCCCTGCGGCTGGCGGCGTACAGTCGGCGCCATGAAGCGGATGGTCCAGATCCCCTACGAGCTGGAGCAGGAGGAGGACGGTACCTGGGCGGCCCATGCGTCGTTCCCCAGCGGTGGCGCGCACGGTCTCGGCAACACTCCTGAGGACGCCGTGGCCGATCTCTACGAGGCCGTCAGTCTGGTCTCGAGGAGTTTGGCGTTCCGCCAGTCCTGACGATCGTGCAGGACGTCGCCTGATGCCTCCTCTTCCCGTGCTGCCTGGCGGGGAGGTGGTCAAGGTCCTTGAGAAGCTCGGCTTCGAAGTGATCCGTGTCAGCGGAGTTCATCGCCGCTCTTTGACCTACCCGGTCCGTTGGCCGGACCTGTGCCGCTGGCCGGGCCGGCGGCGGCGGTGGCGGTGGCGGTTGTTTTCATGCGCCGGTGTCCAGGTTCCGGCTGGTGGCCCGCGCCCAGCCGTCCGGCCCGCCGTCGAGGACCGTGAGGTTGGAATGTCCGGCGCGGGCGAGCAGGCTGGCGGCGCCCATCGCCCGCTTCCCATGCCCGCACATCAGCACGGTCGGCCCGGCCGGTAGCCCGGCGGCGAGGTGGGCGAGGTGGGCGGGCAAGTCGCCGAGCTCGACATGAGGTCGCACCCGGCAAGTGGGCGGAGGTGAACCCCGCCCACTTGCGGACGTCGAGAACATACGCGCCGCCGACCTGGTCTGGCCGAACCGTCAGGTCGATCGACCCGCATCGCGTGTACTCCAGAGCATCCGGATTATGGCCAGCCTCGAAGGCGGTCGACCGGGCGAGGTCCAGTTGGAGGCTACGCTCATCAGGACCGAGCGCACCGCCGGGAAAGTAGTCGTCGCCTCGTCGCCTCGTCGCCCGGCCCGGCGTGCAGCCGCCCGACTTGATCCACCAACGTGGATGGGCAGCTGGGTAACGCCGTAGGGCTTCGGGAAGCTGCACAGGTTGTCGAAGTCGAAGAACTCCCCGCGGAAGCTGACCCCGTCCTCGCCCCCGGCCCAGAGCAGTCGCATCACGTCGATCGCCTCGTCGGCGCGGCGACCACGGGTGCTGAAATCCACCCCCACCGCTTGGGCCTCGCCCGGCAGGGTTCCCAGCCCGACGGTCAATAGCCGCATCCGCCCCTTGGACAGCACATCAATGGTGGCCAGTCGCTTGGCGAGGACCACTAGATGGTGGTAGGGAAGCAGCAGCACGCCCGTGCCAAGCAGCATCCGGTTCGTGGCCGCAGCGACGAGGCTCAGGCAATTGAAGCGATCCCAATCTTGTAGACAGTCGACGTAAAGTCCACTGACTACCAGGAAGATCCAGGGATGGGATCGACGCGGAGGAAGTTCACCCAGGAGTACAAGGACGAGGCGGTCGCTCTCGTCCTTGGTTTGGACCGTACGATCGCCGAGGTGGCGAAGAGCCTTGGGATCAACGAGACGAGCTTGGGGTACTGGGTGAAGAAAGCAAAGGATTCCGACGAGGGCAAGGAGCGGCCGCTATCGGTGTCCGAGCGCGCCGAGTTCGAGGAGCTGCGGCTCATGGCCCAGCTGGGCCTGGTCAGCGTGCACCCGCGGCCCCGCAGGCACATCACGACCGTCCAGGCCA
>NZ_CDWTMO010000143.1:6430-11286 GCF_977946435.1 Frankia sp. CgKIO3
CGACCCTGAAGAAGGAGTTCGTCCACCTCCACGCCTTCGCCGGCCTGAAACAGCTCCGCGCCGGCATCTTCGACTACGTCGAGACGTACTACAACCGCAGAAGGATACATTCCACGATCAATTATATGACGCCCGTCGAGTACGAGGCCGAGTTTGACGGGAAGCACCCACAAGCCGCATAATGGAGTTCTCTGCTAAATCGGGAACGCTCCACTGCGAAGTCTGCCGGTGCCGTTGACGAGGAAACCGTCTCGGATGCGCGATGCACCGCTTCCGGCCAGACGCCTCGGTGAAGACCGTCATAACCAGGGATTCTGGCCGGCAGGAATACTCCTCGCCGCGTTCGAGCGGGCCACCGGGGACGCCTGAGAACGGGAACCGTCCACGCGGAAGGTCCGCGTGGACGGCCGGTGGTCGGCGGGTTGTCAGCTCAGGGTCTTGTGGTAGACCTGCTGAAACGGTACAGTGCCACCCGTGTACTCTGGCACCAGATTGTCGGCCGAGGACTGGAACACGACCTGGGAGCCGTCAGTGCTGATCGTGGGAAACTGCGCCGAATAGTTGATGCTGGCACCGTCACTGTTTTGGTGGAGACGAGGGCCAGCGAACCGGTGTCCAGGCGCTTGACGAAGATGTCGCTGATGGCACCGGGCACCCCGGGCGATACATCTGTTGCATAGAACGCGCTGAAGACCACGGTGGTGCCGTCCTGGGAGATCCACGGCGCCGTCGCCGTTCGGTCGAACTGCCTGCCGTCCTGATCGGTCGACACGCGGGTCAGCTTGCCGGTCACGAGGTCCTTGAGGAAGATGTCGGTGAGCCCGTTGGCGTCGTCCGGCACGAGGTTCGTGGCCGGGGAGGAGAACGTCACTTTCGTCCCGTCGCCGGAGATCCGCGCCAGCGATGCGAAGTTGTCGTCACCCCACACACCGTCGGCTGTGACGGTGGCCGGCACGGTCTGCCCCGTGGTCAGGTCACGCATGAAGATGTCGCCGCTGCCGTTGACGTCACCAGCGACGAGGTCCGATGCGTAGGACAGGAATGACAGCCGGGTGCCGTCCGCGGACAGGCTGCTGACCACGCTCGAGCCGTTCCCGGCGGTGCCGGTTCCCGTCACCGACGCGAGCGTCGTCGTCCCCGTCGCCACGTTGTACACGAAGATCTGGTATGGCGCGCTGCTCGTCCGTGCGCTGAACGACACGGTCGAACCGTCCGCCGACACACTGAGCTGGAGGGCGCCGACGTGGCTGGAGAGCAGACCGGTCGGCGCGGAGACCAGGGTGACGTCCCCCGTGCGGTTGTCGCGGACGAACACGTCCTGCACACCGGTCTGGCCCGGCTGGCCTGGCACCAGTTCGCTGGAAAATGAGGTGAAGGCCGCGATCGACCCGTCGGCCGAAAGCGCCACCCCGCCGCTCGATGAACCCTCGACCTGCGTGAACGTCGTGGTCGCCCGTCGCCCCTTGCCGGTCACGGTCTTGGCGACGGAGATCCGGGGCGTCGTCTGCGTGGTCAGGTCCCGCAGGAAGACGTCCCAGTCGCCGTTGGTGTCACCGGCCACCAGGTCGGACGCGGCCGACTCGAAGATGACGTACCGGCCGTCGGCGGAAACCTGCGAACCAGGAAAGTCCACCCGTGTGCTGTCGCTGGCGCCGCCCGTGCCACCCAGGGTTACCGACACCAGTTCTACCGGGCCCAGGTCGGTCGTGAACGACCCGGCGGCGTGTGCCGGCGTCGCCGCGACAGTGGCGAGAGCGGTCCCCACCGCGACTGCCGCGGTACCGGCCGCGAAACGGGAACGGATGGATGCGCGGTTTGTTTTGTGCATTTCTACCTCATTCTCGGTCGGACATGACACTAATCCAAAAAAGAGATCGAGAGTGTGCGGAAAATCTTACGGAGTAATAATCTATAAGGCCGTTCCGTCATCGTCCGCGGAAGCGTGGAGAACCTTACGAGGTGGAGGCCGTCGGCGGGTTCGGGAATAGCAGCTGGGATGCAGAGAAGCCGTACTGAACACCGGCAACGCAAAACGGCCACCGCGTGATCCGCATCGAGTTCTGCCGGGAGCCCGGGTGAGGAGGAATACGCGGTGGCCGCAGCGGCGTACTGTGCTGAGACGACGATGGTGAGATATTGGCGGATCGGATCCTGGTTTCCTTTCTCTGTAAGCTTCTCCTTACGGCACCAGAACGATCTTGCCGGTCGTGCGTCGCTCTTCGAGTTCCCGGTGTGCCTCAGCCACCTTCTCCAGGGGATAGGTTCCACTGACGGTCACGGTGATCTCATCCCGGATGGCGAGGTCGAACAGCTCGGTGAGCCCCTCCCGCAGGGTGTGCGTGCTCAACAGCGGGGCGAGCGCGAAGCCCGTCACGGACTGATTCTTGAAAATGAGGCCGAGTAGCTCTGGTACGCCGAGCTGGAACTCCTGGATGTTGAGTGCCCCGTATATGACGAGTTCACCCAGCGGGGCGAGCGCGTCGAGACTCGCGGTCGTCACCGCGCCGCCGACCGATTCATAAATGATATCGGGACCGTTTCCGTCGCTCGCCGCGCGCGCCTGCTCAACCCAGTCGGGTCGGGTGTAGTCGACTCCTGCGTCAGCGCCGAGCGAACGGGCTGTGTCGAGCTTCTCGGCGGTACTCGCGGCGGCGATCACGCTCCTTGCCCCCGCGTGCTTGGCGAGTTGGACGAGAAGCGTGCCGACCCCACCGGCGGCGGCGCTGACCAGAACCGCCTTGCCCTTCGGCGGTGTCTGCCTGGTCAGGTGCAGGGCAGTGAGTCCCTGGACCATCAACGCCGTCGCATCCTCGAACGGTAGTTCCGGTGGAAGCGGGGCGACGAAGTCGGCGCTGATCAGGACATGGTCCGCGTAACCCCCGAATGACACGCCCGCGGCAAACAGCGGCGCGGCGACGCGGGCACCGATCCCGAGCCCGCCGACACCGGCCCCGACGGCTTCGACGGTGCCGGCAACCTCCATGCCGAGGACGGCAGGAAGATCGGGTGTCACCGCATACCGGTTCTCACGCATGAGGACCTCGGCGAAGTTGACGCCGGCCGCATGGACTCGGACGAGTACCTGACCGGGACCCGGCGCCGGAGTGGGAGTCTCGACGATCTCGAAGACCTCGGATCCGCCGAAACGGTGTATCTGGACAGCTTTCACGGTGTGTATACCTCGCTTACCCGGAATGCGTTGTTGTCTGGCCGCGGCTCCACGGTGGGATGCGCGCTCATCCGTGGTCGCGTATGTAGCGGACTAATCCGACGACGTCGTCAGGGACCAGGCGTCCGATGGCGCCGCTGGAGTAGACAGCTGTGATCACGCTGCCATTGGGGGCCAGGACGAAACCGGTTGACTGGAGGTACCGCCGCGGGTCGCCGGAGGATTCATCATTGATGTAGGCATCCGTCGCCTCGGCTATCCCGTCGACGTCGGCACTGTGACCGACGGGAAAATCGATGCGATGCTTGTCGACGAGTCTGCGGACGCTCTCCTCGTCGTCGACGGGCAGCGCGGCGACCCGGACATCGAGATCCGTGAGAACGTCGCCCGCCCGCTGGAACGCCGCGAGTTGTGCGTTGCAGTACGGGCACCACGATCCGCGATAGATCAGGACGACGCCGAAGTGGCCGGCCAGGTCCTCTGGCAGGCAGAGGGACCCTCCGCTGACCTTGGGAACCTGGACCTTCGGGAAGAGCTGGCCGTTGTCGAGCCGATTCATGATTGTTGCTCCCTCGCGCTGTCGCGTCGGGCGGTGTTGCCACTTTGAGTAGTGGACTGTCTAGTCCAGCGTACGGAGCTAGAATTGGACTTACAAGTCCAGTTTCGGTTAGCCTTACCGTCCGTGAGATCCATGAAGCCTGTGCCGATACTGACCCCTCGGGGTGCTGCGACCAGAGCCCGCATCGTGGCGGCCGCGGCCGAGCTGGTGCGCGAGCGCGGGGCGGCCGGCACGAGTCTGGACGATGTGATGGCTGTCACCGGGACCAGCAAGTCGCAGCTGTACCACTACTTCGCCAACAAGGACGACCTGATCCGGGCGGTGATACGGCAACAGGCGCAGCAGGTTGTCCAGGCCCAGCGTCCGGAGCTGGACTCCCTGGACTCCCTGGCCGCCCTGGGGCGCTGGCGAAACAAGATCATCGAGATACGGGCCGCGGTCGATCACACCGGCGGATGCCCGCTCGGGTCCCTGGCCAACGAGCTCGCCGATGGCGATCCGCGGACCCGTGGCGTCCTGCAGAGCTGCTTCACCGAATGGGAGTCCCCGCTGCTTGCCGGACTCACCGCGATGCGCGAGCGGGGAAGTCTTCGATCGGAAGCGGATCCGGCCGCGCTCGCCGAAGCCATCATGGCCGCACTGCAGGGCGGTCTGCTGCTGAGCAAGACTTATCGCACCGATCGCCCGCTCGTTCGAGCATTGGACATGGCCATCGACCATGTCCGCAGATACTCCTGCGATGATGAGACGTGATCTCGGGAATCGGTATTTCGGCTGGCCGCACGCAGTCGCGGGCCGTGCCAGGTGGCGTCCGCGGCCCAACCCTCCACGCAGGTGATCAGTGATCGGCAGCCACGACTCGTGGTGAGAGTGTAGGACACCCCGAACATACGGACGATCACGGTGGTGATCCGGGTCAGGGTCCAGCGCTGGTCACCCTGATTCTCGTTTTGAGATCAGGCCCGCCGCGCGGCCGGGCTACGCGCGCCCGTGGGACAGCTGCGCTCGCTGGGCGCGTTACTGCAGGTCAAGCACGGTGTTGGCCCTTGGGCGTCTTACAGGCGAGGTGCGCGGTGCGCGTGCGGGCGAGCAGGTCCGTCAGGGCCGGGGTGAGGTTGGGGGCTAGGG
>NZ_CDWTMO010000144.1:0-10750 GCF_977946435.1 Frankia sp. CgKIO3
AGATCAAATGATCAACTTATTTAATGACGATCCCTTACGATGGGACCGGACCCGATTCTTCTGGAGTATGCACGCGCAGGTGTACGCGCGTGCGCATGCGCGTACACATATCATCACCGCGCCACCATTTCCCGTGATCTGGGTGCAATAACCCATAACCCGGGAGAGAATGGTCAGCCCCTGGTGGCCTGTTGTTGCGCGTTCGCGTAGACAAGCTGAAGTAGGTCGGAGCCGGTGACCACCGTGAAGACGGATGCGGCGAGCCGCGTCGGCCGAGGCACGACGACCAGGCCGAAGACGAAGCCGGTGGCCACCCACTGCGCGGTGCAGAACGGGCAGGTGAGTAGCTCACCCACGCTGTGCCGGGCCGGGGGGTGCTCGCGGACCTCCTCGGCGAGTTCCGCCGGTCCCGCGGTGCCGCGGAAGCGGGTGAAGGGGGCGCGCAGCGGGCTTGTCACCGGGTCCTTGGCGAGAAGGCGGCTCAGCTTGTGCGTGGCGATCGTGACGAGAATCAGGTCGGGGACCGCGAACCGCTCGGGCAGGACCGCATCGGACACCCGGCCGATCAGCCCGAGAGCCGCGCACAACCCGCTATACGCCGACAGGGTGGCGAGATAGCCGCGCAGCGGGCGGGGCTCGTCGCCCGCGTACTCGCTCTGTTCCTGGCGCGCCGTGTTGGTCAGGCGGGCCAGCACACCGGTTTTCGGGGCATGCGTCATGTCGGATGCCTGCCCACCGTCTCCGACGGTAACCAGGCGGAGCACGCCCCGCCGGCCGCCGCCACGGCGGGCCCGGCGGAGGCCACCGGGTGCCACCGCCCGGGTCCGCGCGGCAGGAGGAACGGTCATGCTCTCGTCGGCAGGCCCGGACGAGTTTGCCGCAGCTTTCGGGGTTGCCGCAGCTTTCAGGGTTGCCGCAGCTTTCGGGGTCGTCGACCGGGTTTCGTTCGGGTCTCGTTCAGGACTCCGGCGCTGCGTCCCCGTGGCCGTTCGCGCTGGCACGCCGAGTGGTCGTGTTGAACATGCGGGTGAGGTACTCGGTGCGCAGGACGCCGCGGCCGTCGGCTCCGATATAGCCGACGTCACGGGTGAGATAGCCCTCGGGGTAGGTGTAGCCGGCGGCGGTGACCTCGCCGTTGCGGGTCCACCAGGCTTTGCGCTGGGTGTGGCAGCGGTCGCAGGCGTGGATGACGTGGTAGGCGCGGGCCTCACGGTCCTAGGTGGCGCTGTGGGGCTGCCAGCGATGTCCCATGGTGCGGCATTCCACGAAGCTCACAGGCAGCTCGTGCGCCCAGGACTCGATGCTGCGACGGGGGGACTGCTCGGCCATCAGGGTGTTGGCCCCTTTCCGGGGAGACGGTGCGCGGGACGGGAACGACGAACGTAACGGTGGGAGAACGCCGACGGTCTCCTGGAGTGATCCTGCCATCCGGACCTGGTGTGGGTCTCTTCGGTGGGCATGCTGGCGCGCCCCCTGTGACCAGGGTGGATAGGCAACGGACGGCCCACTGTAGTGGTACGGAGGCAGCGTTGTCGTGCACGCGATTCACGATGCCGCCTGCTTCACTGCAACCATCGACACTTTCGGTGAACGGCCTGCCGTCGTGCGGTGCGCGGGACTGGGCCTTGAGGCGGAGATGGATGTGCACGGCTTCCAGCACGCTCACCCGGCCATGGCCGCCGATGGCGAGCACGACAGGTCGATGATCATCTTCTTGCCTGTGGGTGCCCCCGCGGTAGTGGCATGCAATCGTGGAAGAGTGCAGGCACATCGGCCCATGGGCGGTTACGGGGGCGCGAGCCGGACCGCGGTGCTGGTGTGCCAGGGGCGGGCCGTTGCGCACGGGCGCATCGCCATCGACCGGTTCGACGATCCGACAGCAATGATGTTCCTGCGCGTCGACGAACGGGGCGTTGTCGAGTGGGTGCGCGGCGGTGTCCCGCCGCGGGGGTGGGGGGCGCGGCTCGAGTTCGAGATGGTGCGGGCCTGCGGTGAGGTGATGGTGCCGCGTACCGTCGCCATCGACGAGGCCCTCCGGGAGGCCGTCGGCGGGGCCGACGGTGAGGCCGTCGGCGATCGGGGGGTGCGGCGGGCGGAGCAACTGGTGGTTCTCGGCGCGGGCCTGGACGGGCGGCCCTGGCGGATGCCGGAGCTCGCCGCCGTCGCCGTATTCGAGGTCGATCATCCGGCGTCCCAGCGGGACAAGCTCGACCGGCTCGGAGACGCGGATCGGCCCGGGGAGGCGGGGCCGCCGGGAACGACACCGCGTTCCGGAACGACACCGCGTTCCGGAACGACACCGCGTTCCGGAACGACACCGCGCTTTGTGCCGGTGGACTTCAGCCGCGACGACCTCGATGCGGCCCTGACGTCGGTAGGGCATCGGCCGACGGTGCCGACGGTCTGGATCTGGGAGGGTGTCGTGCCCTACCTCACCCGGGGCCAAGTCGCCGCCACGACCCGGGTCGTCGCGGGGCGCTCGACCCCGGGAAGCCGCCTGATCGTTCACTACCACACGCCGACGCTCTCGGCGCTTCTCGGCCGGCTGGCGGCACGGGTGCTAACCATCGTGTCACGGCGCCCCGATCCCCTGGCCCGCGAACCCAACCGCTCGGCATGGACCCCCGCCGCGATGCGTCGGATGCTTGCCGCCCACGGCTTCACCGTCCGCCGCGACGACGACCTGCTCACGCTCGCCCGGTGGCTGGCGGTGCCGGTCCGGCACTGCCAGTCGCTGCGCAACGGCCACGTCGTCGTGGCCGACCTCCTCGTGGCCGACCCCGACATGGTCTAACCCGACATGGTCTGGCGCCACCTCGCGCGCTCCGCTCACACGGACCGATCCGCCCGTCACCCTGATCCGCCCGTCACCCGATCTACTTACAGTACGTAGTTCCCTCGTGGGTTTCGGTTGGGGTTGACCGGGGATGATGCCCATGGCACCCGTGCGGGAAACCCGACGAGACCGCACTCGGCGATCGTGGCGACCGACCGGCAAGACACTGCGGACCGTACACCGGTCGGTCGTCTCCGCGGTCGGTCACCTGCCGTCCCGGGGTACCGGGCGCCCGGTGGGCAAGGGGAGCATCCAGGCGCTGATCGGACCGGAGGAGGCAGGTCACCGGGGCAAGTCACCGGAGGAGGTGGGGAGGGGTCGGGTCAGAGCCGGTTGCGTAGCAGCTGCTTGCCCTCCTCGGCGCCCTTGCGGCTCTCGTTTTGCGCCCGGCGGAACAGGCTCGCCAGTTCTTGGTCGCCGTCGCGCTCGGCGTCGCCGATGTAGGTCGCCAGCCGCAGCGCGTTGCTCAGGCACCTCTCCGTGAACCACAGCAGGTCGTACTGGGCGTCCTTCGTGCCGGTGACGTTCCCGGTCTCGGCTGTCGTGGTCATTTGATCGGCTCCCTTCATCGGGGTCTGCGGATACGCATCCTTCGGAGTACCAGTTCCCGCACGGGCCGCTCTTACCCATCTGTCCGTCCGTGTCCGTCTGTCCGTCTGTGCCGCCGGAGAAACCGAACGGCGGCATCGAGGCGACAGTCCGGACCGACACTCCGGACCGACACTCCGGACCGACAGCCCGGACCGACAGCCCGGACCGACAGCCCGGACCGACAGCCCGGACCGACAGCCCGGACCGACAGCCCGGACCGCGGAGAAGGGCGAAACCCACGAGGTCCGGGCCGCGCTGATTCAGCTGGCCGGGTCGGCGGATCGGCGTCCGGGCAGGTACCAGACCGCGAGGCCGATCAGGACGGCGACCGCGGCGCCCGTGGCGACGCCGTCCGCGCCGGTGAACAGGGTCAGCAGGACGGCGAGGCCGAGGGACCCGCCGACCGACAACGCGGACTGGAGCACGGCGGAGGTGACACCGACATCCTCGGGAGCGGTCTGCGACAGGACGATGAGGTTGAGCGGCACCACGGCCGCCCCGGTGCCCGCGCCCAGCAGGATGATCGGGGCGAGGACATCGACGGCGTAGCGGCTGCCGGCGTCGAGCAGGCTGAGCCAGAGCATCGCCAGGATGATCACGGTGAAGCCGATGAGGGCCAGCGCCCGCGGGTTCAGGTGGGCGAGGATCCTGGGCACGGATCGGGCGGTCAGCAGCAGGGACACGCCGAACGGCAGGAACGCGAGCCCCGTGACGAGCGGCTCCAGGTCGAGGACCCGCTGGAGGAACTGGGTCAGGAAGAACAGGAAGCTCGTCAGCACGAACGCCATCAGCAGCAGGTCGACGAACGCGCCCGCCCGGCCCGGTGGGTGAGCACCCGCAGGGGGAGCAGGGGCGATGCCGCCGGCGACTCCAGCAGCGTGAAGCCCGCCAGGACCACCACACCGCCCGCCAGACCCGCGACGGCTCCCGGGTCCGTCCAGCCCGAGTCGGCGGCCCGCACGAAGCCGAACACCAGGGCCGTCATGCCGAGCACCGACAGGACCGCCCCCGCGAGGTCCAGGGCCGGCCGATTGGCCGCCCGAGGAGCGGGGGCACCACCCGGGCGGCGAGCACCGCGACGGCGAGGCCGATCGGAGCGTTAATCAGCAGCGTCCCCCGCCAGCTCGTGAGGTCGGTGAGGATCCCCCCGAGCACCATGCCGGCGGACGCCGCGAGCCCCGTCACCGTCGAGTAGACGGCGAACGCCCGTTGCTGGCGCACCCCGCTGAAGGTCGTCGCGAGCAGCGCGAGCCCCGCGGGGCCGGCCAGCGCCGCCCCGCCGCCCTGCAGGACACGGCCGGTGAGCAGCAGGCCCACGCCCGGTGCGAGTCCCGCGAGCAGGGACGCGGCGGCGAGCAGGCTGGTGCCCGCGATGAAGGTGGTGCGGTGGCCGAGTATGTCGCCGAGCCGGCGGACAGGCCCAGATCCGTCTGAAGATCGGGTAGCGCGACGGTGACGATCGTGCCGTCGAGCTGAAGCATGAACTCGGCGCCGACGATCGCCGCGAGGACGAGGCCGAGCACTCCCGGGGTGGTCTGCTCCAGTGCTGGCTGTTGATCCTGGAATGCCAGCTCAGCGATGAGGGCTGGGCGTTGCAGCGGTTGCTGTACGCTGAGGCCCCCACATGCCCGACCTGTACGACGAGGTGGTGTCGCTCGGGGGGCAGTCGGTCGTGAACGCCTTGGCCGGACGGCTCGCGCGGCTGGCGAACCGCGGGCATCTCGACGTCGATGATCCCGAGAGCGCCGCGAGCCAGTTCATGTCGCTCGTTGCCGGAGACCTCCCGGCGTTGTCGGCGCTGGGCACCCGGCCCATCCGCCCGGTCGACCTCGACGACGCCGTACGCATGGGCGTGCGGACCTTCCTGAGGGCCTTCGCGACCCGCCGGCACGCGCGGCCCGCCCGCTCGCGTCCGCCGCTCGCGGCGAGCCACCCGCCGCCCGGTCCTCTCCCTGTCGACTAACCGGCGGGGCTGTCTGGGCTATCTGGGCTGTCTGGGCCGGTGGGGTCGGCTGCGACGTCCTGCTGCGTGAAACGGTTGGGGGGGATCGGCAGACCGAGGGACTCACGGAAGGTTCCGCCGGTGTACTCGCGCTGGGTCAGCCCGCGTTCCTGCAGGATCGGGACCACCAGCTCGACGAAGGCCTCTAGACCGCGTGGCATCGCCTCCAGAAGCATGAAACCGTCCGCGGCTCCGGATGTGAACCATTCCTGCATGCGGTCGGCGATCTGCTCGGGCGTCCCGATGAACTCCCCGCGGGGGGTCACCGCCTCCAGCGCGACCTGGCGCAAGGTCAGCCCCCGTTCCCGGGCCATCTGCTTGATCCGACGGGTGCTGTCCTGGAAGCCGTCGTTGCCGATCTCACCCAGCTCGGGGAAGGGGGCGTCCAGGTCGTAGCCGCCGAAGTCGTGCTGACCGAAAATGAGGGAGAGATAGCGCAGCGCCTCGTCGGTGTTGACCAGGCCGGCCACCTCCTGGTAGAAGCGTTCGGCCGCCGCTTCGGTCGGGGCGACGAACACGGTGACCGCGATGAACAGCAGGGGCACACCCGCCGGCCGACCGGCCTGAAAGATCATCGGGTAGCCCTGCGGCGGCCGTTCGATGTTCAGCGGTCCCCGCACGGAGAAGTACTCCCCGCGGTGGTCGAGGGTGTGCAGCCGCGCACGGTCGAAGAACACCCCCGACTCCTTGTCTCGGAGCAGGGCGCCGTCCTCCCAGGAGTCCCACAGGCCACGCAGAACGTCGAGGTACTCGGCCGCGATCCGGTAGCGCGTGTCGTGTTCGGGGTGCTCCTCCTCGGAGCGGCTGAAGTTCAGCGCGGTTCCCGCCGGCGCGGAGGTCACGATGTTGATCCCGGCCCGGCCGGCGCTGATGTGGTCGACGGTGGCGAGTTGGCGGGCGATGACGAACGGCTCGCTGTAGGAGGTGGAGATCGTGCCGACCAGGCCGATGTGGCTGCTCGCCGCGGCGAGCGCGCCGAGCAGTGCGACCGGTTCGAACTGCGTCAGGTACTGCGGGGTGGACTCCGCGGTGACGTAGAGGGTGTCGGTGATGAAGACGAGGTCGAAGCGGCCGTTCTCGGCGGTGCGGATCCATCGCCGGTAGAGGTCGAAGTCGATGGCCCCGTCCGCCGGCACGTCGGGGTGGCGCCAGCCGGCGACGGTGCCGCCGACGCCGTGCAGTAACGCCCCGAGCCGCAGCCGACCCTTCCTCGCCGAGCCGTCCGGCGCCGTGTCGTCGCTCGCCAGGTCCTTCCCTTCTGGTGCATACGCTTGTGGTGCGTAATCGGTTCTCCTAATACGTAACCGGTACGTAACCGGCCGGGATGTCGGCCAGCCGGACGCCTTCGAGGCGGGGCAAGGTAGCCGGTCAGGCCCGTGCCAGGTGGTGCGTGCCGGGAATCAGCCGGGCAGGTTCAGCGTCCCGCATCGCGGTGCTATCCGCGGCCTCGTCGGGAACGGCCGGGCGTCGGTGGCGCGCGGGAACGCCGCCGCCCATGGCACCGCCTCCCCCCGGGTGATCCGTCGTGATCCGTCGTCTATGACACCGTACCGGTGTGGTGCTCTGTTTCGTAAGACCTCGGGGTATCACCGGTCGTCGGCCCGGACTGAACCCGCAGGCCATCGGTCATGATCGAGAGTAGGGGTCGGGCGTGGCCCGCCCGCTCCGGCGCCTGTTCCCGGATCCAGCCGATAGCGGTCACGAGAGAGATCACCTCCTCGATCCGCACGTCCGACCGGACGTCGCCGGCCCGCTGGGCCCGGACGAGGAGTGCCAGCGTCGCCTGCTCGAGGGAGTGGCAGGACGCGTGCAGCTCCGTCTCCTCGTCGCGCACCATGGTGAGCAGCCTGGCGGCCACCCCCCGGTAGGTCGCGATGTGTGCGATCAGTTTGTCAAGCCAGCCGAACAGTGCCGCGCCCGCGTCCGGGGCGTCCAGCAGCCGGTCCACCTCGTCGAGTAGCGCGGCGGCCCGGTCCTGCAGCAGCGCCTCGAGCAGCGCGTCCCGGTTGGGGAAGTGCCGGAAGAGCGTGCCGATTCCGACCCCCGCCTGCCTGGTGACCTCGTTGAGGGAGATGTCCCTGTCGCTGCCGGCGAAGGCGTCCCGGGCCACCTCGAGGATCCGCTCGCGGTTGCGGCGCGCGTGCGAGCGCATCGGCCGGTCCGCCGTCTTCACGCTGCTGGCCATGTGCACCTCCGGGGGCTCGGCCGTACACTCCTTCGAGCCTACGGAAGCCTGGTCGTCACGAGGGGCGTGCCGGTGGTCAGCGGCGCGCGACGGTGCCGAGCGCGGCGGCGCAGAGCCGTTCCCCGTCCCCGTACCCGCCGCGGTCGAAGACCTCGCAGCGCACGGTGACCAGGGTGGAACCGGCATGGACGACCTCGGCGCGGGCGATGAGCTCGTCGCCCGCGCCCCCCGGATATAATTGATCTTCATCTCGGAGGTCAGGACGGCGTCCCCCGCGATGCTGCCGGCGGCGAAGGTGAGGGCCGTGTCGGCGGCGTAGCTCAGCGCCCCGCCGTGCTGCTGGCACAGATGATCTCCGAGTGGGATGGTCAGCTCGGCCACCCCTGCCTCGAAGCGGCTGAGTCGGGCGCCGAGCAGCCGACTGAAGGGCTGGGCGGCGAGTAGCTTGCGGGCCACGGCGATGTCGGGCGTCATCGGCTCTCCAGGAAGGTGTGCCTACCGGCGGGGTGCCTACCAAGCAGTGTGGGCCTTGGGAGGTTCGTGGGTCGTCAGGGACTGGGCGCGGGTGGCGGAGGGGTGCCGACACGATTGGTAGTGGTCTCGGCGGCGGACTGATGATCTGGGCCGTGGCCGGCTGCGGTCGGCTGAGCCACTGGTTTCGCCTCGCTGCTCGCCTGAATCCGGTGCGAAGCGATGGCTATCCGCCGGGCGCGGTGTGTAGGAGGTCGGCGGTATGTCGTGAATAGGGGTTGCGGCGGGGTTTTCGTGCGGGGTCGATCCAGGGTGGGGGAAGGAACTCGGGCCGGCGGTCGGGGCCGAGCCGGACGGTCCAACCCTGGTGGTGCACGAACCGGTGATGATATCCGCACAGCAATACCAGATTGTTGAGCGAGGTTTCTCCGCCGTCTATCCAATGACGAACATGGTGAATTTCACGCCACGACGACGGACGATCACACCCCGGATGCGCGCAGCAGACATCGCGGGCGATGACGGCGCGACGCAGATCCGCCGGTGCGGTCCGGTAGGCACGACCGACATCCAACGGAACGCTGGCCGCATCGAACAGCACCCGGCCGACCGAGGCGTCGCAGGCCAGGCGGCGCAGCACACCGGCCGGCAGCGGCTGACCCCAGCCGGTCGAGGCCGGAGGCCCGCCGTGGCCGAGCAGCGCCGCCCACGGCACGGTCACCGTCAGATGCGGGCGCACCCCACCGGTCACGGGCAGAACGCCGGCACCGAGCACGCGGTGGAACAGCTCGACGAAGGCGTCGGCACGCCGCCGCGCCGGGGAACGCGGATCGGCGGCGCCGTCATCGCCGGGGCGGGGTCCGGCCAGCGGATCCAACGCCGAACGCAGCAGGGCGGCGGCCTCGGCATCAAGGGTGCCGCTGATCCGCGTGATCCCGCCCGGGAGGTCGGTCAACCACAGACCCCGCCGGTCCGCAGGATCACCACCGGGACCCGGCACACCGTCCCGGTTGTCCGTGCCGCTCCGACTGTCCGTGCCGCCCGCACCGTCCTGGCTGTCCGGGTCGTTGTGGTGACCGTTGTCGGTGGGCCCGTCGCCGCCGGGGCTGGTATCGATCTGGGTGAGCTGTTCGCGCAGGTGCCGGCTGAGACGGGCTAGCTCCGCGGGGTCGAACATCCCGGCCAGCTCCAGCAGCGAAGCCTCCGCGGCGGTATACACCTCGGCGCCAAGGCCGCGCGGCAGGGAACGCAGCGCCAGGTGGATCTCCCACGCTTGCTCTACAGTGATCACACCGGCGGTCAGGGCGGCGCCGGTCGCGGCCAGCGGGCCATCCACGGCAATCGCGAGATCGAGCAGACGCCGGGCGTCGACGGGACGCATCCGCAGCCGTTCCCGCAGCAACGCCGCTGTACCGGCCGCGCCCTCCCGCGCGGACAGGTTCCGTCCCGCGCCAGTGCGAGCCGCACCGCGGCCAGGCGGGCCAGCTCCACCGAACAGTCGTCCAGGGCGCCGTACAACTCGGCGTCCGACAACGACCACACCGGCGCCTCCACCAGGCCACCCACCTGACCGGCCACCCCCATCAACCCGGACAGCACCCGATGCTGCCCGGCGGCGGGATCGGCGGCGGTCATGGATCAAGCGTAGATCACCCCACCTCGGATGTCGAACCTATGTTCGATTACCGTTACTCAGTGCTGTGGTTGCCAAGCGGGCAGGAAGGCCGTTTCGTCCATGCGTGACGGGCAGGGCGGTGCGGGTCACGTCGAGGGTGACGCACCTTGAGGCGGTCGGCCGTGGCGGAGATCCGCGGTACCCGCTTCTCGGGACTCCACTGGTAGGCGACGGTGGACAGGTGCGGGCGGCCGGCCGGTCGTGCGCTCGGTGATGCTCAGCGGCTCGTGTGCGCGGCAGTTCACCTCACCGGGCGGGCCGGCGCAGCACGGCGAACGCGACGGCGAAGGCGGTGGCGAGCAGTCCGAGGCCGACGGTGAAGGCCAGACGGTATCCGCCGGTCAACGCCGTGGCCCGGCTCTCGCCCCGGGCGAGCAGTCCGTCGGTGCGGGCGGCGGCCAGGGCGGACAGCACCGCTACGCCCATCGCCATGCCGATCTGCTGGGCGGTGTTGAACAGGCCGGAGGCGAGTCCGGCGTCGTCGTCACCGGCGCCGGACATGCCGAGCGTCGTCAGCGCCGGCAGGGCGAGCCCGAAGCCCGCGGTGAACAGCATCACCGGAAGCAGGTCGGTGAGGTAGTGCGCGTGCACGGGTACGCGGGTGAGCAGCCCGAGAACCCCGGCGAGAAGCACCAGCCCCGCCAGCAGGACGGTGTGTTCCCCGAGGCGGGCGATCAGCCGGGCGGACACGCCCAGCGACACCGCGCCGATGACGCCCGCCGCCGGGAGCATCGCGAGGCCGGTCTTGGCAGCGCTGTAGCCGAGTACGTTCTGCAGGTAGAGGGCGACGAGGATCTGGAACGAGAACATCGTGGCGACCATCAGAACCTGGATCAGGTTGGCGCCCGCGACCCCGCGTGATCGGAGAATCCGCAACGGCATGAGCGGGGTCCTCGCGGTAGCTTGACGGGGTAGAGAACATTAGCGATGGCGATCATGCCCTCTGCATCAGGGGACGTCGTGGCCGCCATTTTGATTTCTGTGTTCCTG
>NZ_CDWTMO010000145.1:0-10659 GCF_977946435.1 Frankia sp. CgKIO3
GATCAAATGATCAACTTATTTAATGACGATCCCTTAGCGTTCGCCCACGTGGGCGAACCCGATTTTCGGGACGATCCGGACGGTGGAGCGCAGCCCTCCAGAACCGCGTCCCAGACGTCCAGGACGTCCAGGCTGCATGACTGATCGCGTCGTCCGTCCGGTCGGCACTTGTCCCGGATGTCCAGGACGGGCGGGACTGGCGGCGGGTCAGGTCGGGGGAGGCCGGGTTGGGTCGGATCAGGCGGGGCGAGCGGCCGGCTGGCCCAGCCAGCGTCGCACCAGACTGGTCAGAACCAGGATCACGGCTGTTCCGACCACTTCAATGATCACATTCGCGAGCAGATGACTCATCGTGCAACCTCCTATGCGTACTGTGTCGCTTCCCGGCCCTGATCGGGGCGCGCCAGACCGCCACGAGGCGGGCGGTCCGTACCTCCGGGTGACACGGTGCGGGCCAAAGATGAACAGAAAGCGAGCGATCTCGTTCGATTGCATGGCCAGAGCATGAACCCGCCCGTTCGTCGCGGTCCGTGACTGTCCGACGAACCGCCAGGTCAGCCCGTGTGGGGGGCCTGCTGCGGGGTGGGCTCGGCCCGATCCGGCGGAACCCCGATCGGACCAGGTCGGAGGATCGGAGAAGGCGGGGACGCCGTCACCCGGCATCCGCCCGCACTTCACCCTTCGCTACGGTGAAGCCGTGGTCGGGTGTGCGTGGATGACGCGAACAGGTCGGGCGCGGAGCCGGCAGACCGATCGTCGTTCCGCGTGGCCTCTGGACCCGGCGGCCTCGCCGGACGGGCTGAACGGACCGGATGGGCCGGGTAGGCCGGACTCGTGGGCCAGGTCGGCGCGTCGATGAACTTCTTCGAGGGGACGGTCCTCGGCCTCGTTCAGGGGCTCACCGAGTTTCTCCCGGTCTCGTCCAGCGCCCACCTGCGCATCGCCGCCGCGCTCGCCGGCTGGGAGGACCCGGGCGCCGCGTTCACCGCTGTGACCCAGATCGGCACCGAGGCCGCCGTGCTGATCTACTTCCGTAAGGACATCGCCCGCATCGTGGCGGCGTGGGCGCGCTCGCTCACCCGCCGGGAGATGCGTAAGGACCCCGACGCCCGGATGGGCTGGCTGGTCATCCTCGGCACCCTTCCGATCGGCCTGCTCGGGGTGACGCTGCAGGACGCCATCGAGGGCCCGTTCCGCGACCTGCGGCTGATTGCCACGACGCTGATCGTGCTTGGCCTGATCCTGGGCGGCGCGGACTGGTACGCCTCGAAGGGGCGGCCGCAGGGTCGTCATTCGCCGCCCCGCCCGCGCAAAGTACTCGAGGACTTGTCGGTGCGTGACGGGCTCTTCTATGGCCTCGCCCAGGCTGCCGCGCTGATCCCCGGCGTCTCCCGGTCCGGTGCGACGATCAGCGGAGGCCTGCTCCTCGGCTACACCCGCGAGGCCGCGGCCCGGTACTCTTTCCTGCTGGCGATGCCGGCGGTGCTGGCGTCCGGGGTCTTCGAACTGCGCTCCATCGGTGGGAAGAATGCCGACGTCGCCTGGGGCCCGACGATCCTCGCCACGCTCGTGGCGTTCGCCACCGGGTACGCCGCGATCGCGTGGTTCCTACGGTACATTTCGACGCGCAGTTTCGCGCCCTTCGTGCTGTATCGCGTGGGGCTGGGGTTGCTGCTGTTCTCCCTGCTGGCCGGGGGTGCCCTCAGCCCCGGCGCCGGTGCCCCCCCGGGCTGAACGGGCGGGGAGCCCCAGGCGCGACCCACGTGCCTACGCCCGTCAACTACGGTGAGGGTCGGCGGTCCGCGTGTGCAGACGGTGAAGGTGTCTGCGGGACATATCCGAACGAGTCCGAGGCCCGCCCGACGTCGGTCGGGAAACCGATACCGATTCCGCTGCCGAGCCTCCGGCAGCGACCGCGACGGAGCGTGGAGGACGCCATGATTCGGCGAGGGGCCGCGGGATCGCGGCTGTCTCCGGGACGGTTCGACGACCGGGACCTGGCGCCCGTCGGCGACCCCGCGTCCATCGACGACCCCGCGTCCGCCAACGGGTCCATGCCCGCCGGCGGGGCCTGGTCCGTCGGCGGGTCCGGCCCCGCCGCGACCGGTCGATCCGCCGCCGGGCTGACCGCCGCCGAGGTCGCCGAACGCGTCGCCGACGGCCGCGTCAACGACGTGCCGGCCCGCTCCAGCCGTTCGCTGCGCGACATCATCCGTGCGAACGTCCTCACCCGGATCAACGCGATCATCGGCGTTCTGCTGGTCTTCGTCGTCATCGTCGGTCCATTCCAGGACGCCCTGTTCGGCGGTGTGATCATCGTGAACACCCTGGTCGGCCTGTTCCAGGAGCTGCGGGCGAAGCGCACCCTGGACCGGCTTGCCGTGGTGGGGGAGTCCCGGCCCGTCGTGCGGCGTGACGGTATCGCCCGGGAGCTCCCCGCCGCCGAGATCGTGCTGGACGACGTGATCGAGCTCGGCGCCGGCGACAAGATCCCCGTCGATGGCCTGGTCCTGGCAGCCGATCACCTGGAGGTCGATGAGTCGCTGCTCACCGGTGAGGCGGATCCGGTGCACAAGCAGCCCGGCGACATCGTCATGTCGGGCAGCTTCGTTGTCGCGGGGTCGGGGGCGTTCCGGGCGACCCGGGTGGGCCGCGAGGCCTACGCGGCCCGGCTCGCTGAGGAGGCGAGCCGGTTTACCCTGGTGCACTCCGAGCTGCGGGGCGGCATCAGCACCATTCTGCGGGTCGTCACCTGGATGATCGTTCCGGCCGGCCTCGTGCTGATCATCAGCCAGGTGGTCGTCAACGACGACGACTTGCCCGAGGCCATCCGCCGGATGGTCGCCGGGCTCGTGCCGATGGTGCCGGAGGGCCTGGTGCTGCTCACGTCGGTCGCCTTCGCGGTCGGCGTGGTGCGGCTGGGCCGGCGGCAGTGCCTGGTGCAGGAACTGCCCGCGATCGAGGGGCTGGCCCGCGTCGACGTCGTCTGCCTGGACAAGACCGGCACCCTCACCGAGGCCGCGATGGACGTCGTGGAGCTGCGGATCGTCGAGCCGGGCACCGCCGGCGCCGTACCTGAGACGGGCGCCGTATCTGAGACGGGCGCCGCCTCCGGGGCAGGCGCGGCCGGAGAGCCGAGCACCCTCGTGCCGAGCGTGCTCGGCGCCCTCGGCGCGGCCGACAGCCGGCCGAATCCGAGCCTGCAGGCGATCATCGATGCCTATCCCGCCCCGCAGGGCTGGCAGGTGCGGGCGGACGCGCCGTTCTCCTCGGCGCGTAAATGGAGCGGCGCGACCCTCGCCGCCGCAGACGGGACCGAGGGCACCTGGCTGCTCGGCGCGCCCGATGTGCTGCTGGCAGCTGGTGACCGGGTGCTCGCCACCGCGGACGAGTACGGGGCACAGGGCCTGCGGGTGCTGCTGCTCGCTCGGTTCGGCGCGCCGCTGGCGGACGCACTGGCGGACCCGGCGACGGTGCCGACTGGCGTCGTCCCGGTGGCGCTCGTGGTCATCGCCCAGCGGCTGCGGGCGGATGCCCCGGATACCCTGCGGTACTTCGCCGAGCAGAACGTCGCCGCCAAGATCCTCTCGGGGGACAACGCGCTGTCGGTCGGCGCGGTCGCCCGCTCGCTGGGGCTGCCCGGCGCCGACGATCCCGTTGACGCCCGCACGCTGCCGACCGACCGGGCCGCGCTCGCCGACGCCATGGAGAGCCACTCGATCTTCGGGCGGGTCAGCCCGCAGCAGAAGCGGGAGATGGTCGCGGCGTTGCAGTCGCGGGGGCACGTCGTCGCGATGACCGGCGACGGCGTCAACGACGTCCTGGCGCTCAAGGACGCCGACATCGGCGTGTCGATGGGATCCGGCAGCCAGGCGACCCGCGCGGTCGCCCAGATCGTGCTGCTGAACAACAGCTTCGCGACGTTGCCGCCGGTGGTCGCCGAGGGGCGGCGGGTCATCGGCAACATCGAACGGGTCGCGAACCTGTTTCTGACCAAGACCGTCTACTCGGTCCTGCTCGCGATCGTGGTTGTGATCACCCAGGTGCCGTACCCGTTCCTCCCTCGGCATCTCACGCTCGTCGGGTCGCTGACGATCGGCATCCCGTCGTTCTTCCTGGCGCTGGCGCCGAACACCGAACGGGCGCAGCCGGACTTCGTCGGTCGGGTGCTGCGCTTCGCCCTTCCCGCCGGGTTGCTCGCCGCCGCGGCGACGATGACGTCCTACCTGCTGGCCCGGTCGCACTTCTATGGTCAAGACCTGGACGCCGAGACCTCGATGGCGACGCTGACGCTGTTCGGAGTCGCGCTGTGGGCACTGGCGATCGTCGCCCGTCCGTACACCTGGTGGCGCATCGCGCTCGTGCTGACCATGGCGGTCGCGTTCGCGCTGGTCCTGGCCATCCCGTCCGGCCAGGAGTTCTTCCAGCTCTCCCTGGTGGGGACGACCGGGCCGTGGACGGCGGTCGGCATCGCCGCGGTGGCGGCGGTCCTGCTCGAACTCGTATGGGCGATCATCCGCCGGCAGCTGACGGTGGTGGCCGCGCGGGTGGACCTGGAAGCGGCGCGCCGCCCGCCGATTTCGCAGAGCAACGTGCGGATCCTGCCCGCGGTGCGGACCCTGCCCGCGGCGCCTGCCGAGGGTGCGCCTGCCGACAGCCCGCGGTCCGCGGTGGTCGTCCGTCCGGGCGGGAGGGCCGCGGCATCCGGTCCCGACGGCCCGCGGCCGACGCCGTAGTCGGGGTTCTCTCCCGGCCTGCCTATCCGGAGGTCTCGGCCTCAGCACCGGTCTCGGCCTCAGCACCGGTCTCGTCTCCGGGGGCGGGCGAGGTCGTGCGTGAGGTGGTGGCTGCTGTCGAGGCGGCGGCTGTCGCGGTAGTGGGGGTGGCCGCGGACGGCGTGCGCCGGGCGGGGCCGGCGGCGAGCCGGGTGAGGTAGGCGTTGTACGCGTCGAGTTCGGCGTCGACGTCACCAGCGGCGGCGATGCGCCGCTCCCGGGCCCGCGTCTGCCGCTCGTCCAGCCGGGACCACTGGATGGCCAGCACGATCAGCACGACGAAGGTGGGAATCTCGCCGAATGACCAGGCGATGCCCCCGGCGGTCCGCTGGTCGCTGAGCGGTGAGACGCCCCAGGGCCGGACCAGGCGGTCGTACCAGCCCGAGCCGAGCAGGGCCGATGTGCTCATGATGGTCAGGCCGAGGAAGGCGTGGAACGGGACGACGGCCAGCAGCATCAGGACGCGGCCGGGATGCGGCAGCCGGCGGGGGAGCGGGTCGGTCCCGATCAGCAGCTCGAAGAACAGCACGCCGACCGCCAGGAAGTGCACGTTCATGTACAGGTGGCCGAGATGGTTGCGCATGAGGGTCGACAGCAGCGAGCTGAGGTAGAGCACGTAGAGGCTGCCGGCGAAGTTTGCCGTCACGAGCAGCGGATGGGTCAGGATGCGTACCGGCCAGGACCGCAGCGTTCTCAGCAGCCATTCGCGCGGTCCGGTGCGGTGCGGAGCCGTGGCGGGCCGCATCGCCCGCAGCGCCAGGGTCACCGGCGCGCCGAGCACCAGCGGGATCGGGGCCAGCATGCTGAGCAGCATGTGCTGGCTCATGTGCACGCTGAGCAGGACCGGCCCGTACAGCCCGAGTCCGCTCGATGTGGCGACCACGACGACGAGCAGGCCGGCGAGCCAGGCGATGGTGCGCCCGAGCGGCCAGGGAGCGCCGCGTGCCCGTAGCCGGCGCAGGCCGGCGAGGTAGAGCAGGGCGGCGGTGACCGCGCCGGCGAGGAAGACCCAGTCGATGCGCCAGTCGGTGGCGAGCCGCACGGCGGTGATCGGTGGGGGCATCGGGTATCCGAGCAGCGTCTGGGTCGGATCGTCGGGAACGAGTGCGTCGTTCACCGGTGGCGCCGTGCGGGACAGTCCGACGGCCAGTCCGACCGTGGCCGTGAGAACGGTGAGCTCCACGCCGGCGATGCGCAGGAAACGAGCGACCGCGGTAGTCCCGTCGGTGCCGGTCCGGCGGGTGTTCGTCTGAGCAGTGCCGGTCTGGTCGGTGGGCGTCCTCACCGCGAGCCCGGCGACGATCCGGCGGCGCACCAGACCACCGAGCGTGACGGCGGCCAGCAGGCCCGCGGCCTTGAGCAGGACCAGCAGGCCGTAGCGGGTGTCCCACAACGGGGTGAAGCCGCCGAGCCGCAGGGCCGCACCGGCGATCCCGCTGATCGCCGTGACGGCCGCCGCCCCGGCCGCGAACCGGCTGTACCGGCGCAGCGCCGGGCCGAACGAGCCCACCGGCAGCCGCACCGCGGTGAGCAGGCCGAGTAGACCACCCACCCAGGCCGTGGCCGCGAATACGTGCACGCCGAGGGCCACCACTGCGATCGCATGATCGCCGGACGTGGCGGCGTGGCCAACCAGGATCGGCGGCACGATGCCGGCGACCGCGACAGCGAGCAGGGCCCCGGCCGCGGTTGTCGTCGTGACCGTACGGCCGATCATCGCGATGACGGCCGCCAGGGCCGCCACGACGAGCAGTGCCCGGCCCTGGGAGGTGGTGGAGACGAAGGAGCGCAGCGAGGAGACGCCCAGGACGTCGCCGGCCGGGCGCGCGGAGATCTCGGACAGGGTGAACAGCAGCTCCACGAGGGTGGCCACCATCCACAGAGCCGCGGCGTTCGCCGCGTACCGGCCGCACCGCCGGGCCGTGGGGGACAGGATGCCCACCCGCGACTCGTTGCCGGCCGCACCGCGTTGCGCCGAACGCCCGTGTTTCGCCGGAAGAAGGACGGCGGCCGCGAGAAGCCATCCGATCGTCCCCACGGCGGCGATCTTGCCGACCAGATGCGTGAACGGCAGTGCCCAGTAGGTGGGCGTGCCGGACGAGGGCAGGCCGGGCAGCCGCAGGGGGCCTGGCCCGAAACCGACGGTCAGGGCCAGCGCCACGCATCCGGCCGCGACGGCGACGGGCGCCATCCGTCCGACCGCCGCCGTCCGTCCGTCCCCCGAGGTGGAGCGGCTGGCGGGGCTGGTCCTGGTGGGAGCGGCGGCATACGGAGGAGCGGCCGGACCCGCGGGCGTGGTGGGGTCTGCGGGCGTGGTGGAGTTGTTCGTTATGGCGGGGTCTTTCCTGGTGACGGGGGTGTCCATAGGGTCAGCGCGCTCCGGAGTGACGTCGCCGCAGGGCGAACAGGGTGCCGCCGCCGAGCGTGAGGACACCGGCGATCACAACGGGGAGTATCCAGCCACCGCCACCGTCACCGCCGTCCGCGGATCCCGTATCGGCCGTGATGGCAGTGACGGCCGCGGACGGGGCCGGCGCGGCACCCGTGGTCGGGCTTGCGGTGGCTGCCGGGGTCGGCGTCGTGGTGACCGGGGACGGGGGCGGGGATCCCTCCTGGCCCGCGGACGCCGTGCCGCCGGCAACGGTGAAGGCGAACTCGCCGCCGACCGGATGACCGTCCGCGGACACGACCCGATAGGCCACCGTGTAGCGACCGTCGCGAAGAGCGGTGAGGTCCTGGTGGACGCTGCCGTCCTCGACGCGGGTGGCACCGGCGGTCACGCTGGCGCCGTCGGCCGCTGTGACGGCGACGTTCGTGTAGCGCGGGGACACTGGCTCGTTGAACATCAGGATGATCTCATGTGGCGGGGCAGTGAGAGTGCTGTCCGCCACCGGGGTGCTGGTGACCAGGCGTGAATGCGCCGATGCGGGGGTGGCCAGTCCGAGCGGGACCGCCGCGACGAGGCCAAGCACCACAACCAGGCTGATCGCCGCGGCGAGGCCGGTGGGCCCCGTGCCGCCCGTACCACCGGTGGGGTTGGCGAACCGGGTGCCGCTCCTACTCGGGACTGCCGTACGCCGTCTCGCGGACAGCCTCGCCTGTAGTCGCACCCAGCAGATTCTACGCGCCGTAGAAACGTGACCACCGCGTCCGATCCAAGATAATCAACAATGTTGACATCCTCCCGGCGCGTAAGTTCCACTCGCTGTTCCCGCTGCTGTTGCTGCTGACGACCGGCCTCGGCTCATCGGCCGAGGCCGATGGCGGGCCGGCGGTCAGCTGCCGCCGTCGTGGTCCACCGGCGCCGGCCGTGGATGATCGGGAAGGACGATCGGCGCGACGAGCACGGTGTCATGGCCGTCCGTGGTGGCCACGAGTGCGGGCCAGAGGCCGTCGTTGACGCAGTTCTTCGCGAATTCGCTGGCCCGGGTCGGGGGAGAGGCCAGGGACACGAATCGGCCCTCGGTCGTCGCGAGGAGCAGGTGCGCGCCGATCAGGGAGTGCCGCATCGCCTGTTCCCGGTGCCATCGGCGGCGCGCCTCGAGGGAGACGTGATCCATCGCTTCCTCGGCCGGAAGATGCCAGCCCGAGGTGTTCACCAGTTCCACCCGGAGCCGGACCAGGCGATGTGCTCCGGTTCCCCCGGCCTGGTGTGCCCAGGTCTGCAGTCCGGCGCTCAACCGCAGCTCTCCCTGCACGGCCCAGCTGTCCCAGGTGATGCGGGTCGGTTCCGCCTCGCCGTGGCCGCTCACGGTTTCCACCCGCCGACCGGCGGGGGCGCTGAACCGGATGGTGTGAGGTGGTCCGAGTCCCGCCGAGACGCCACCGCTCGCCGGACCGGCCAGCTCCCATGGATTCGGCCGTGGCGCGCTCAGGCGGGGCAGCCAGTTCCGCCGCGGCCCCGCGGCGGTCGGTACCGCGCTGCCGGGAGGCGCCGCCAACAGGTCCGTGACCGTCACCACATCGTCGACCTGGCGCGGGATGAACTCGTCCCAGCCGCGGGGCTCGGCATCTCCCGCGGGCCAGCCGCCCGGTGGAAACCGGCCCCCATCCCTGGGGCCACGATCCACGGAACGGGCCGTCAGCTGCAGGTAGCGCACCCGGACCCGGAGCACGGTGTCGGGGCCGCATTCCAGGAGACACTCCGAGTGGGCATGCGAACGCTCCCCCGGATGGGCGAGGGCATAGGACGACGGGGTCAGCACCCCGATCCGCCGGTCTGAGCCGCAGGTGGTGGCGCGGTCGGGACGGGTGGACTCGCCGCGGTAGATCTCAGCGTCCGCGATCGCCGCGGTCTGGTCGAACGGCGAACAAACCGTCATTGCATCTCCCTGCCCTGGACGGGCCTGGCCCGGACGGACGAACGAACGGATGGGCTAGAGAACGGCGATCGCCTCCCCGGCGTGGACCAGCACGGCATCTCCGGGATGGGCGTCGACCAAGGCGATGCCCACCTCCTCCGTTCCGGCGGGAGTGCGAACGACAGCGAGGGCTCCGGGCAAGAGACGGATGACCTCCGCCTCGATGGTCTCCTCCGACCGGGCGATGCGCCCGGCCGCCTCACATACCGGCGCGGCCGGACCGGGATGGACCGAGGCCAGCTCGGCCTCCATCGCGGCCGGTCGGCCTGCGCTCGTGCCGGCGGTCATGCCGACGGTTTTGACGGTGGTCCTGGTTGTGGTCGACGCGGCTGACCTGCCGTGACCGACTGAGCTGCCGTGGCCGACTGAGCCGGAGGGGTGGCGCCGGGCATCCCCCGACTCGGCGTGCCTGGTGCCGACCTGTGCGTTCTCGCCGTACATCGTCGTAACCACCCTCGGGAAGGCTGGCTTTGCCGCAACCGTACGACCCTGGGCCTGATCACACCACACGGCTAGGACGACTACACGACGTATCGATGCCGGTGTCCGAAACATCAACCTGCCGGGACGTCTCCCCCCGGGCTCCATCCCCGGACGGGCGGGGAGCGGACGGGCGGGGAGCGGTGGCGCGGAACGGGCATCCGGGGCACGGCCGGATCGGGCAGCATAGACGGTGTGAGGGACGGTGTGCGACAGCAGGTGACGGGTGGCGGGGGCGAGGTATTCGACCGGCTCTGCTCGCTGGCCGCGGCCGGCGGGGTCGTGGTGGTGACCGGTGCGGGGATCTCCACCGACTCCGGTATTCCGGACTACCGGGGTCCGAACGGGGCACTGCGCCATCACACCCCGATGACCTACCAGGAGTTCACCGATGATCCCGCGGCCCGGCACCGCTACTGGGCCCGCAGCCATGCCGGGTGGCGGCGGGTGGCCCGGGCGGAGCCGAACCCGGGCCACCGTGCACTGGCCCGGTTGGAGCAGGACGGCCTGGTGACCGGTGTCGTGACGCAGAACGTCGACGGCCTGCACCAGCGTGCCGGCTCACGGCGCGTCATCGATTTGCACGGCAGGCTGTCGCGCGTGCTATGCCGCGGCTGCGGCGACGTGAGCCCTCGCCTCGAGCTCGACCAGCGTCTGCGGGCGGTCAATCCCGGATTCCATGTCGGCGCCGCGCAGAGCAACCCGGACGGCGATGTCACGCTCCCCGACGACATGGTCGCCGCCTTCGTCATGGTGGGCTGCCGCCGGTGCGACGGTGACGAGCTGGAACCGGACGTGGTGTTCTTCGGCGCGACCGTGCCGCGGCCGCGTGCCGCGGAGGCGTTCCGGCTGGTCGAGGGGGCCAGGGCGCTGCTGATCCTCGGATCGTCGCTGACGGTGATGTCCGGCTACCGGTTCGTGCTCCGTGCGGCGGAGCTCGACATCCCGATCGCGATCGTCAACCAGGGTCCGACCCGGGGGGACAGCCGCGCGGCCGTCCGGGTCGACGCGCCTCTGGGCCTGGTGCTTCCCCGCCTCGCCGC
>NZ_CDWTMO010000146.1:0-10583 GCF_977946435.1 Frankia sp. CgKIO3
CTCCCGCACCGCCTGCCCCCCAGGCACCGCGTGCCCTGTCGGCCTCGGCGGCGTCATCGGCCTCACCGGCGTCGTCGGCCCCGCCGCTGACGACACCACCCGGCGCCCGTTCCGGCAGGAAGAGCAGCAGGATGCCCGTGCTGCCCCCCTGGAAACGGCCGTGGGCGCCTCGGGCCGCTGCGCTGCTGGCCCTGGTTGTCGGCCTGGTCGACGTCGTCTCCGCGGTCACCCCGGAGTGGCGCTCCGGCCTGGAGGACCTGCGAGTGCTCCTGCCCCCTGCAGCCTCCCAACAGGCCGCCGCGTTTACCGTCGTCGTCGGCATGCTGCTCGTGCTGCTGACGCCGGGGCTGCGCCGCCGCAAGCGGCGGGCCTGGCGGGCCGTGGTGGTCCTGCTCGGCGTGAGCATCGTGCTCCACGTTGCCAAGGGTCTGGACTACGAGGAGGCGGCCGGATCGGCCGCGCTGCTTATCGCCCTGCTGCTGGTCCACGGGGAGTTCCGGGCCAAGGGCGACCCGTCGACGCGTTGGCGGGCGCTCGGCGTCGGCCTGCTGCTCACCGTCGTCTCGATCGGGATCGGGTTCCTGCTGCTCTATCTGCGCCAGGACCGGATCGTCGGCCCGCATTCGCTGTCCGCTCAGTTCGAACAGATCGTCGAGGGACTCGTCGGGATCCCCGGTCCGCTGCGGTTCACCTCCGACCGGTTCTCCGACCTCGCCGCCCGCGTGCTGCTGACGATGGGCCTGTTGACCATCGTGACCACCGGCTACCTCGCGCTGCGACCGCCCGAGCCCCGGCCCCGGCTGACCGACTCCGACGAGGAACGGATACGTGCCCTGCTGGCCCGGCATAGCAAGGCCGATTCGCTGGGATACTTCGCGCTGCGGTCGGACAAGTCGGTGATCTGGTCACCGACCGGCAAGGCCTGCGTGGCCTACCGGGTGGTCTCCGGCGTGATGCTGGCCAGCGGAGACCCGCTCGGTGACCGGGAGGCTTGGCCGGGGGCCATCAGGGAGTTCCTGCGCGAGGCGGCCGACCATGCGTGGATGCCGGCGGTCCTCGGCTGCTCGGAGGCGGGTGGCTTCGCCTGGACCCGCGCCGGTCTGTGCGCGCTGGAATTTGGTGACGAGGCCATCGTCGACACGGCGTCGTTCACGCTGGAGGGCCGGGCGATGCGTAACGTTCGCCAGGCGGTCGCCCGAGTGGAACGCGCCGGCTACACTGCGGTCGCGCGGCGGGTCGGCGATCTCGCGCCGGCCGACCTCGCCCAGCTGAAGGCACAGGCCGCGGCCTGGCGGGGTACCCAGACGGAACGGGGCTTCTCGATGGCGCTCGGCCGCCTCGGCGGCGGCGCGGACGGCGACTGCGTGGCCGTGATGGCCTTCTCCCATGATGCGGGCCCCCGCGACGCGGACGACCCGCTGAACGGTGCTCCGGGTCACCCGGCGAACGACACGACGAGCGGAACCGGGGACGACGCGTCGCATGCCGGCGCGGCCGGCACCGAGCCCCGGCTGCGCGCCCTGCTGCACTTCGTGCCGTGGGGACCCAACGGCCTGTCGCTGGACGCGATGACGCGGGACCGGACCGCCGACAACGGGCTGAACGAGTTCCTCATCGTCAGCGCCCTGCGCCAGGCCCGCGAGCTGGGCGTCGAACGGCTGTCGCTGAACTTCGCGTTCTTCCGGTCCGCGCTCGAACGCGGCGAGCGCCTGGGCGCCGGGCCGGTCATCCGCTGTTGGCGTTCCCTGTTAATATTCTTGTCCCGCTGGTTCCAAATCGATAGCTTGTACCGGTTCAACGCCAAATTCCAACCCACCTGGCAGCCCCGTTACATCTGCTACTCCGCCAGTTCCGAGCTACCACGGATCGCCCTGGCGATGCTCGAAGCCGAGGCCTTCCTGATCTGGCCCCGCTGGCGCGACCATCTGTCCGGGTTATCCCGGCTGTCCCGGCTGTCCCGGTCCGGGACGGCCAGCATCCATCACCGTGTCCGAAGAAAGGACACCTCGACCGGCACTGGGCCAGGCTGACCGGATCTTCGCCGGAATGTCTTTCGGCGTGTTCTGCGCGCTGAGCCTCGGGCTACGCCACCGTGACTTCGGCGTGTGGCGTCCGGTGCTTCGAGAGAGTCTGCGGTGGGCGGTGCCGTCCGACGTCCGCAAAGGTGGCGTGCCCATTGTCTTGCGCTGATCCCCGCTGCTGGTCCCAGAGTGGATTTCCGGGGTCAAATCGGTGCGATCCAGGCGATGTTCCTCGGTTCTTGATCTGCATTTTTAGTGTGTGCCGCTGATCCGAAACGCCGACGGTAGCGGGCATGATGGTGGCGGCGTCCTGGATGTCCGGTGCCACCACGGTCTGCTCGTCCAGTGCTCCATCGCAGAGCCTTCCTGTCTCATCGAACCGCCGAAAAGGGTCTCATCATGTCATTAAAGGGAAGATCCTCCTTCTGACTCTGGTTTAGGCAGCAACATTCTCAATCGCGGCTGGTTGCAACCGTGACCAGTTGTTCCTTTGACGGAAGAGGAGCCAAGCGTGGCAAGTGTGATCGACGGCATCTACCGGATCAGCATCGCCGGGCAGCAGACCCTCACCGACGTGGGCGGGGGCAACCTCGTCCTTCTGCCCGACGGCGACGGCGACGGGCAGGTGTGGCAGGTGCAGCGCGCCGACGACGACACCTACACGATCCACAAGCCGTCCGGCGGGGCTTTTGTGGGCTTCGATGGTGACCCGGACGCGTTCGAGCGGGTACGTGTGCTCCCGGAGCCGCGTGAATGGAAGATCGCTGATGGCCCCC
The DNA here is from genome assembly GCF_977946435.1 of Frankia sp. CgKIO3. Taxonomy (NCBI): domain Bacteria; kingdom Bacillati; phylum Actinomycetota; class Actinomycetes; order Frankiales; family Frankiaceae; genus Frankia; species Frankia sp. CgKIO3. Next base: position 2,798 of record NZ_CDWTMO010000146.1, read on the forward strand.
AGTCGGGTACCTTCACCATCGGTGTCCCGGACAATGAACTGACCCTGGGGCTTCACCCGGCGCTCATCTACCCGCCGCTGGTTGCCCTGTCACCCATCTTCAGCGAGGACAGGGGCTGGATTTTCGAGGGCGTCGAGTAGTCGAGTAACCCGTTCACCCGGGTCCCGGACCGGCCGGTGAACGAGGCCCTGCGCCGATGGCACGGGAGCCGGGCGCCGTGCCGCGGATGGCAGCAGTTCGACCATCCGCGGCACGGCACGGCACGGCACATCGGCATATCGGCACATCGCGGCCGAGAGCAAACCGAGCGAACCGGATAGAAAGGATTGATCGGACAAGACCGCTGGTCGGTCACCTCGGCCGCATCCTCTCGGTGGCGGCGCCGAATGCGGGTCCGATCCGCGATACTTCTGTGGGATGACCGATTCTGTCCGGCCTGCCCGGCGGGGAATGCAGGCGATCCTCGGCGACCGTCTCTGGCAGGCGTTGTTGTCATGCGGTTCCCGGTGCCATTTCCGGTCGCGGCAGATGCTGCTGCGTCAGGGCGATCCAGATGATTTCCTGTTTCTGCTGACCACCGGCCGGGTGAAGGTGGTGCGCATGGACGCGGAGGGCTCGGCCCTCCTGCTGGCGCTGCGCTCGCCCGGGGACATGATCGGTGAGATGGCGCGAATCGGAACCGGACGCACCGCCACGGTGCAGGCGATCGATCGATGCGAGGCGCATCGGGTCTCCGCCGCCATGCTCGACTCCTTCCTGCGGCGGCACGGCGTTCAGGGAGCGCTCGCTGACTACGTGGTGAGCAAGCTGTCCGAAACGGTTCCCTACCAGCATCAGCTCGTGCATTTCTCGCCGCGGCAGCGGGTCGTCCGCCTGCTGTTGGAACTGGTCGCCCTCGCCGGACCGGAGCTGCCCGATCCGATGCGGGTGCCGTTCTCGCTCGATGCCGTCGCGGAGTCCCTGGGACTCGCCCGGAGCACGGTGGCCGCACACGTGGCGGCATTGCGAGAGGAACAGGTTCTGCGGCCGGGGCCACGGCTCGCGGTGGCGGACATCTCCCGGTTGCGGGCCGAGGTGGGCATCACGACCGGCTGAGCATGCCGGTCTGGCCCGTGGACTCCAGGTCGTCCGCTGGCTCTCCGTTGACGGGAGCCGGTGGGCCGACGAGATGTGGTCCGTGCCACTGTTGAACCGTCCGTCGATGGACGTTTTTGTCGCTCTTCCGCCGCGACGCTGAAGAACACGGGCACGGCATCCGTGCTCTCCCGCGAACGCGAAGGATTCAGCGATGGCCTCTACAGGTTTCCGCATTCCGCACCTCCCCTTCCGGTGGGTGTATAGGGGTTGGAATCCCGCCTTCAGGCAGGGGAGAACGTCAAATGTGCCATCCCCTCTTCATCCCAGAAAGACTATGTTCCGTAGTCAGCTGATCGTCGAAGCCGGCCGATGATCCGTTTGCGGACCTCGTCGAGCACACTAGTCTCTGTTGCTGATGGTAGCGATTCACTCTCTCTCGGTTCTGGAGGAAGTATGGACAAGTCCGTGAGGCGGAAAGCCGCGGTTGTCGCGGTGTCTACGGCGGCGGCAGTGTTCGTCACCGTGGGGCCGGCGGCTACGAGCGCGCTGGCGTCGAGCTATCTCGGTGGCCCGGTGGATGAAAAGATCGTCAAGGATCGCTGGGACCGTTGGGACGGTAAGGACCGTTGGGACCATCGGGACGGTAAGGACCGTTGGGACGGTAAGGACCGTTGGGACGGTAAGGACCGTTGGGACGGTAAGGACCGTTGGGACGGTAAGGACCGGCACCACAAGGACGACTGGGATTGGGACTGGGACTGGGACTGAGTTGACGAGAGGACCCGGACGAAACGCCACTGAAATACAGCGAACCGCTAGGAGAGACGTGTAGCGGGGTTGGCCAGGGCGTCCGGAACGGATTCCAATCGGCAATGCTCTCCCGGGTTCTCCGGCCACCGCGGCGCCGGACATCGTAGCTCTGCGATGTCCGGCGCTCGCGTCCCGTGGCCGCCGTGCGCGGGTGGCGGGAAGGCGGCGCTCCGGCTTCACCATTCTCCTCGGTCGCCCCCTCCTTACCGGTTTTGTGGCGTGGAGGCCCCGCCGTTTACGGCGGGGAGAAAACGCCGTCCTATCGGGGCATCAGTTGTCCTTCCTTTCGTAGAATTGAGGGTCGAACGGGTGTTCCGTGGATCTGGCAGGTCCTGAGATCGCAGCCACACTCCTGGCGGTTGCCGCGGCAATCGCAGTCTGCTGCGGACTGCTCCCGTCGACCGCGGGACGCGGCAACCGTCGGCGGCGCGTTGACGACCTGGACCGCTGTGCCTGCAATATTGCAGGCGCAGCGGCTACAGTAAGGTCATGGCCGTGATCGACTGTTCGGCGTTGGTGCGAACGCTGACAGACCACAGCGCGGGCGGGGTCGCCGTGCGCCGTCGACTCGCGGTGTCGAATCGTTCGCGGCACCCGGCCTGCTCGACTACGAGATGATTTCGGCCTTGTTCGGAATGCGCCGGGGAGGCAAGCTGACCGAGCGGGAGACAGCGAAGGCCATCGCCTCGAACCCTGGCCTCAGTCCCACCACGCCAGACCTCGTCGAAGCAGCCACCCACCCCGAAACAATCAGAGCCGTCGTCGTCCTCCTCACCGCCCGCGGCCACCCCCGAAGAGCCGACTTGACTGGCAAGATCATGGTCCGGTGGTCGGGGGCCGACTTCAACGGCAAAAGGACGCCCACGGATTTTGCCATCGAAGTTGATCTGCCCAGGTCACGGCTGTCGACGGGCCGAGATGCCTGTCACCGGACACCTGAGCAGGGGAGATGTCCAGTGACCGCGCCGCCCGTGACATCATCTACCGAATCGAACGGGTGTTCTGTAGTCCTGGCGGTTCCGGACACCTCGACCCGTCTCGCGACCGTGATCGTCGGGGCGGGCCCGCATGCCTCAGCCGTTCCGCTCGGCGCCGGAGGACAGCAGGTATCGGGCACGGGTCGCGAACAGCGTGTCGTTCGTTCCACTCGCCAGAACCGCCAGTCGCCCGGGTTGGGCGCTCCGGTGGAGCAGCCTTGGCTGCGGCGCTCGCCGAGCGGTAGACCTCGCCGGAAGCCGTGCGGATCCGGCCGTCGGCCGTCAGGGTCGCTGGGAACAGCCGACCGCTGCGGCGCCCGACGAGCCGCTCGCCAGCGCGCAGGAGGCCAGCGTCGATCAAGTCTGCCAGGGTCGCGTTGTAGCGCTGCCGCCGCGGGCGTGCTTCGTCGTAACCGCCGGCAACATCTCAAGGCACACTGAGAGCACGGGCGATCCGTCGCTGTTCGCTCTCGTAGGCCACTGCCATCCGGTCGGCCTGGCTTTTCGGGATGCCGAGCCCGGCTGCGGCCTGCCGCCAGCCCGCCGTGGCGGTCTCCACCTCCCTGACGAGGTCGCGGGCCCTCGGCGGCGACAAGCGGAAGTAGTTGCCCACCGACAGCGCGAGGTCGATGCTTGCGTCGGTGTTGTCGAGATCGACGGCCGTGCTCAGCCGGGCCGGGTTGTCCGGATTGGGGTTGAGGTCGTAGGCAGGAGAGAGCGCCCAGCCGTCTCGCTCGCGCAGGAACGCGTGATTGCGCAGGTGGTCGTCAGTGTTTCCGGTCAGGATGGAGAACAGGATCCGCCGGTAGAGCTCACGCAGGTCGGCGTCAGCTCTCGGCGAGTAGCGTTCGATCACCTCGGCGATCTCGAGGTAGCTGCGGAGGTCCTCGTCGGAGGCCTCGAGCATGGTCAGGGCGCTTGCGAACCCCAGACGCCGCGCGCCGATGCGGTCGAAGCGGCTCAGGAGTAGTACATGCCGGCCGGCAACGGTCAGCAGTTCCGACTCCGCCACGGTAAGCCCGGCTCTGCGAGCGAGTCTCAGTTGTACCTCCTCCCAACCGGCCACGTCCCATTCGTCACTGTCCGAACGCGGGAACTTGGCGATCGAGAGCCGCCCGGACACGTCCCGCACCGCCGCCTTGGGGCGCGCGCCGCCGAGCGAGCTACCTGCGTCGATGAGGTCCGCGAGGTCGCGGTCGAAGTCGCCCTCCGCGCGGACGCGGTCGGCTGCTCGCATGAGCCGGGCCAGGTCGATCAGCCGTGGGACCGCGTGCCGGTGCGTCGAATAGTAGGTGGCGGTCGCCGGCTGGCGGAACCTGACACCTCCCTGGCGGGTGTCGTCGCGGACGCCGAGAAGGAAGTCGGCCTTACCGAGAGTGCGAGGTGTGGTCTCGGCGGCGCGGGCGCGCTCGCGCTCCTCACGCCTCATGAGGTTCTCGCCCCATCGGTCGGGGGCGCTGTCGGCGAACGCGTTGAAGATGGCCGACCCCGGCGGCGTGTGGAAGACGCCGGCGGCTCTGGCCAGCGCCGGGTCGAGGTCGTATCCGGCCGGGTTGGTCAGGTAGGCGTCGGCATATCGGAACGTGGCGCTCTGTCCGCCGCGGTCGTGAAGCCACAACGTCCCGGCGGCGGTCTCCTGCCCGTCGATCTCGACGGTGACCTCGACAGGATCCCGTCCGGCCATCAGCGCCGTACTCGCTTGGGGAGGATCTCGTCCATGCGCAGCCGGCCGATGTCGGTCTCGTACGGGTCGGTGGCCCTGACGACGGCATCCATGATCCCGATGGTGCGTAGCACCCTGAACAGGTTCTCGGTGCTCGCGGTGCCCTTACCCTGCTCGATGGCGCGCAGCGTGTCCCGGGAGATCCCGGCTCGCTGGGCGACCTGGGCCGCGGTCAGCCGGTTCAGCTTCCGCCAGGTCGACACATGCTCGCCGAGCAGACGCAGCGACCGCGCCACCGACAACGGCGTGGCATGCGAGGCCCTGTCACCGACCATAGCCAGCATCATACGAGCCTACGGCGGTTAAGTTCGCCGTTAAGTGCGGCTGCCTCCAGGCGGTGGCTGACCAGGTGGGGCAGGCCGGGGCGAAGACGGTCATGACGGGTAGATCGCGTGCCCACCCGGGCCGTCTGAGATTGTTCTGCCGGCCCACGTTCCTGCCGGCTCACGCGAGACGCCGAGCCGGCGGGGCCACGACGATCTTGGATGGCGTGGAGACGCCGCGGTCTCCTTCATTGCGATCCGGGTCATCGGCGAACAGGTTGCCCCGCACGTCCCCGGTGCCGACCCCGCCGCTGACGGCGGCGACGACACCTGTCGTCCTGGAAGACAAAGCACCCGGCAGGGTGGAAAAATACCCACCGGGTCGCCGGAGCCGCGGACTACACCAACCGTTTGCAGCTCACCGGACAGTGCGGTCACCACCGCGATCTGGGGGCCGCTGTTCTGCGCGTTCGCACCCCTGACCATCCTGGCCATCCCGATCGGCCTGGCCGTCGCCGTCACCGCCGTCGTCGTGATCGTCCCGGCCCGGGCCCAGGTCTTCGGGGACCTGATCGAAGCCGCCTACGACCAGCACCGCACCGTCCTCTACACCCAGCTCCGCTGGCCCCTGCCCGCCAACCCCCAGCAGGAACGGGAACACGGCCAGCGGCTGACCGCCTACCTGTGGCGCGGCTCCGACACCCCCGACCCCACCTTCACCCCACCCACCTAGCCGCTGCTACTTTCCGCTATCACTTTCCGCAACCATCCCGGTCCGCGGCCGGGCTCCACCACGCCCGGTCCGGTGGGCCGTCCGCCTACTTCCGGCCGACACCGCCGTAGATATTGACCTGGGCGTCTGTCAGAGCCCGTGTATCTGGGTTGTCCGGCCGCCAGCGGTGGGCCAGCTGAACGCCGGGGTCGACCAGCTCCAAGCCGTCGAAGAAACGTTCGACTTCGGATCGGCTGCGGAGCTGGAACGGAATCCCCTTCTGCCGGAAGGTGTTCATCCCCCGATCCGCGTCCGGATCATAATCTCCGGTGCCGTGGGTGAGGACAAGGTAGCTACCCGACGGCAACGCGTCGAGGAGCCGGCGCACGATCCCGTAGGGGTTATCCGCGTCGGGGATGAAATGGAAGATCGCGATGACGGACAGGGCGACCGGCCGAGTGAGGTCGAGGGTGCTGTGTAGCTGCGGGGCGGCGAGGATCCTGTCGATGTCCCGCAGGTCGGCGTCGAGGTAGGCGGTGCGCCCCTGCGGGGTGCTGGCCAGCAGCGCTCGGTCGTGGGTGAGCACGATCGGTACCACCCCCAGGACACACATGCCTCGATCTGCGCGTCCGCCAAACCCACCCCGACTGTTGTACGTTTGTTGTACGGTGGCCTCATGAGTGTCGGGTTCCGTCCCACCGAAGAGGACCTCCGGATCGTCGAGGCCAACCGCCGTCAGGACGAGAAGACCAGCGACGTCATCCGGCGTGCCCTGCGGCTGCTGGACCGGGAGGCGTGGGAGACGCGCGCCCGCGAGGACATGCACCGGCTGCGGAACGAGGACCTGTCCGCCGAGCCCGACGCGTGGGGGTATGACACCAACGGCAACATCGTGATCACAGGTACGAACCTCGCGGTACCAGCCAGGTCCCAGGACCAGCCCTGATCCGCGGGGCGGTATACCCGGTCGACCTCGGCGACGCCAAGCGCGGGCATGAACAGCGGGGGCGTCGGCCCGGCCTCGTCCTGAGCATGGAACAGAACACGTGGTCCACGGTCACGATCGCTCCCACGTCGACCAGCGCGCAGGCATCCACCTTCAGACCAGAGGTGATCATTGCGGGACGGTCGACCAGGATCCTGATCGACCAGATCTGGACCATCGACAGCGCCTATGTCGCGGGTGAACTCGTGGACTACCTCTCCCGCGATGACATGGCCCAGGTCGAGCACACCCTCTCGCGCTACCTCGGCCTGCTTCGCTAACGCGTCGCCCGGTGCTCCCCGTAGATCAACCTCTCCTCACGACTGGACACCCACCGGGCATCTTGTGGACGTCCCCCCAGCAGCCTCCGCCTGGCGGGCCAGACTCTGTGGGACATCTGTGAGAACGGCTGCCCCATTGACCCGGTCTCGAAAAGGAGGCGAAGATCGGTGGCAGGCGTCAGGCACGTGCTGTTCGACGCGGACGGAGTCCTTCAGGAGATCCCTGGAGGTTGGTACGCGGCGATGGAGCCGTACCTGGGCGAGCGTTCGCGGGAGTTCTTCCACCGGACCTGGAAGAACAAGCTCCCGATGCTCGCGGGGCGCGGTGACTACATGCGGGTGCTCGCGGCGACCCTGGCCGAGTTCGCCGTATCGACGCCGGTCGAAGACGTGTACCGAGACGTGTGGCACCGGATCGACGTCATGGACGAATCTCTCGCGCTGGTCCGGGCCCTGCGGTTGCGCGGTTACGGTGTCCATCTCGGCACGAACCAGGAGCGGCACCGCGCCGCCTACATGCGCTCGGCGCTTGGCTACGACCGCTTGTTCGACGTCAGCTGCTACTCCTGCGACCTCGGCATCGCCAAGCCCGCCCCCGCCTTCTTCACCGAGGCCGCCCGCCGCATCGGCGTGGACCCGGCCAGCATCCTGTTCATCGACGACAACGAGAAGAACATCGCAGGCGCCCGTATCGCTGGTCTCGCCGCGGAGCAGTGGACCATCACCCAGGGCCGCCACACCCTGCTCCCCTTGCTCGCCCGACATGACGTCATCCCAGACCACACGGGTTGATTCACTCGCAGCAGGATTCCACCAGACGTCGGGCCGCTGGAACCATGTCGCCGCACAGTCCCATCGGCCGAGCCGCGCGGCATGTGCACCCCAGGGATGGACCCGGGATGCGACCCGATCACCCAAAAGATGCCGGTCAGAACCTTGATGGAGGTACAGGCACGAC
>NZ_CDWTMO010000147.1:0-10462 GCF_977946435.1 Frankia sp. CgKIO3
CCCCCACGACTCGTAATGATCAACGATGTCGGCGGCCTGGTCATCGTCCTGGATACTGGCGACGACAAGCGCCTGCCGGCCGTCCCTCGAGCGCAGCGCCGGACCGCCCCCCGTCCAGTAGGACACGACGTCCCTCGCCCCGGCCTGGGCGGCGAGATCGGCGGCAACCGTCTTTCCCGCGGCGACGACCGCCGCGTCATCCACATCGCCCGCCCGGGCGGTCACCAACAGGAGGAAGTTCGGGCGGCCGTGGAAGCGAGCGTCCAGGACGTCCTCGGCCCGGGAGGAGTCCGACGCCGGATCGTCGAACCCCCCCGTCTGGAGTTTGCCGAAGGCACCGCCCGCGAGCCCACCGGCGCCGAGCAGCACGAGAAGCGTGAGAAGCGTGAGGACGAGGACCAGACGCGGGCGGCGCGTCACGAGCGCCACGAGCGGAGTAAACACGGAACCCTCCGAAGAGCAGGCGATGCTGAAGAGAACAGTGTTCGCGATCGCTGCTCGTGTCAAGACGCATCCGTTCGCAAAGTTGACAGCGTTCTCGTCGAGACCCACCATGACCGTGGTGAGCAGTCCGGTTCCCCGTCGCGAACGACTGCGGCAGGCCACTCTCGACGAGATCAAACAGACCGCGCGCGCCCAGCTGGCCGAGCACGGCCCGGCTGCGCTCTCCCTACGGGGGATCGCCCGGGTGATGGGCATGGCCCCATCGGCCCTGTACCGCTACGTGGACAGCCGGGAGGTCCTGCTGGCCGAACTGGTCGCGGACGGGTTCGCCTCACTGGCGGAGGCCCTGGAGGCGGCCTTCGACGCGGCCGATCCGCACGACCACCTACAACGCTGGCTCCAGGTCGCCCGCGCGCACCGCCGCTGGGCCCTGGACCATCCGACGGAATACGGACTGATCTTCGGCCCCGGCATCCCCTGCGCCACGTCGACCAACGACCGGATGATCACACAGCTGCACCGCGCGGTCGCGGTGCTGTTCCGCTGCATGAGCGAGCCGACCAGGGCCGGCATGATCGACGCCGCCACGGTGGACGCCCAGCTCACCCCGCCGATGCGCGCCAGCCTACAAGCCTGGGGACGCGACCACGACGTCGCGATCGACGCCGCAGGACTCGCCGTGTGCCTGGCCGTCTGGACCCAGTTGCACGGCTTCATCTCCTTGGAAATGTTCGGGCACCTCCCCTCCGCCCTCGACGACATCGACGATCTGTTCGACCGGCAGATGGCGGACGCGATCATCCGCGTGTGGCGAGGCGGGTACAACCTCGCCACGGTGATGCCCGTCCCGCCGGCCGGCCGGCCGGCCGCGGAGTGACCACCCGGTGCCGACCAACCACCCGGTGTCGACCAGACGGTCTGGTGGTCGACGGTCGGCCGGTCGGCGGCAGCGGTTCAACTGTCCGGCGACCGGCCGCCGGACGGTCAGGCCGAGGTCCGCATTCGCCGCCCCAGCGCGTCGAGCGCGACCCGACGGGTACCCTTGATCTCCGGCAAGCGCGCCTGATAAGCCGGTGCCGTGGCCAACGGCTGGTAGAAGCCGAGCCGCGGGACGAAGTCGGTGTCGTCGTAGCCCGGCGGCCGGTGCAACGCATACGTACGACCCGGGAAAAGCAGGTCGTAGTTGTCGGCGATCTGCCAGATGGCGACGTGCGGGTCGACCCGCCGACGCTGAAAGTACGCCTCCAGAACATCGATTGTGAAACTAATCTCATGGAACTGTTTGACCAGACTGTGGTAATGCTGGCCGACCTGATACTTGATCGGTAGTTCGATCTGGAGACTATCGGAGTAGTCGAGCAGATCGAGCGCCAGAACCTTCAGTGACGTCTCGACGCCGTACCCCCGCGAGAACGCCAGCGCCGCAAAGACGTCCGCGTCGATGACGAACTCCCCGATCAGGGGCTGGATTGTCCGAGTGATGGACGGCACATACCTGGCGAGCTGTTTCGACAACAGCGACCGCAGCATCTCGGTGGTTCGCCCCCCGGGCTGCCCGTCGCCAGTGACTCTACGCGAACTTCCGTTGACGAAAAGCGGGGCGTTATCGGCAGTCACGGCGGCAGCCAGGACACCCACTGTATATGGATCGTAGCTTTCCAGATCGGCGTCATGGAAGATGAGCCGACTACCGAATGCAAGGTAGGCGAGACTACGCATCGCGCCCGCTTTGCCGCCGGTCGTGGTGGCCTCTCGACCCGCGTGGCGCTGCAGGACCGATTCTCCACGCACGACCCAGCTGGCGCCCGCGTCGGTCGCGATGCGCATCAGGCCATGTTCGTCCCCGTCCGACGACGGGTCGACAACCACGCCGATCTCGTCCAGCACTCTGCGCTCCTGCATCCAGCGTTGCCGGTTGAGTGCGATGATGTCGCCGAGAGTTCGAGCCGCCTCCGGGCCACGGGCCGGGATGAGTAGACTCAGAGTGATGCCCTTGGCGAGTTTGTCGACCTCGATCGAGTCGAGGTCGAGGCTGGTGGGTTCGAGCGTTCGCACGGACGCCCCTCTCTCGTGACCTTTCTTGGGTACGGACAGCCCGTACCGGTGATGACGTCCAGATGGGGATCTGGTGCGGCATTGCCGGCGGTATCAGACGGGCTGGGTAGGGAATCCCCCAGCCACCCCGGACCGCACGATTGGGTACCTCCGTTCACAACGCCTCATCCGCCCGAGTCGTCGCCGGTACCTCCCCGCGTGTTCCGGTTCACCACTTCCGCCTCTCGACCATCCGGGAACGACCGGTCCGCCACATGCAGGTACTGGAGCGTCAAAGTATCGGTCTTACGACCGTGTCCGTCACTCCCCATCTTTCTCGAGGGGAACAACCACCGCTTCCGGGACAAGGAGCGAACACTCGGCGCCGCACCAGCACGACACATGACCCCGCCGCGCCACGGAGGGTACCCGACCAAGCACCTGGAGCGGTTGCTCCGGGACCGATCCGAAAGAACTACCCCCGCACGGCCCGCCGATGCCACCGGATGGGCGGAATCGCTCACGGCGTCCTACTCTCTTTCGGTTATGGCCACGGAAGGAAGACCGGCGCGCGACCGGACCCTCCCGAAGACGGACGATCAGGCGGCGCTCGCCGGCCTGCCCGCCGCCGTGGCCGCGCTCACCATCGCGTACGCCAGGGCACCGCGGCGGATCCGGCATCCGGGGCCGGGGGCTGCCTACTCAAACCAGCCGTTTCACCGACTTCATGATCACCAACGTCGTAGCCCGGTCCGGCGGAACCGATCGCGACCCGGTCCCGTCCCGCGGCCTTCGCGGCGTACAGCGCGCGATCCGCGGCTGCGACGAGCGCGAAGGTGTCGTCCGCGTGATCGGGGAGGGCCGCCGCTCCGACCGAGACCGTCACCGCGATCAGCAGAGACTCCTCGCCGCTGTCTCCCCGGACACCGGCACCCGACCGGGCCTGGCCGCGCGCCCTCGTCGGCTCGGTAGACCCCGCCGCCCCGGACTCCCCCGTTCGGGCCGGCGGGTCCAGAACTCGCGGCGCGGGCACGACGATCCGGACGGGTTCCCGTCCGACGCCGCGGCGCAGACGTTCGGCGATATCGGCGAGGGCGCCTCCCCGGACATTCAGCGTGAGCAGCGCGAACTCCTCACCCCCGTAACGGGCGACGACGTCACCGGGACGGGTCACGACCAGCAGTCGCCGAGCCACCTCCGTCAACACCTGATCACCAGCCGGATGGCCGAATCGGTCGTTCACCGACTTGAAGTGGTCGACGTCGACGAGGATCAGCCCCATTCCGGATCCGGTGCGTCGTACCCGACCGGCCGCCAACCGCATCTCGGCCTCCAGATAGCGGCGGGTACGCAGGCCGGTCAGCCCGTCCGTGATCGCCAGACGCCGCTGGTCGGCCTCCAGGCCCGCCATCCGAACGATGATCAGAATCATCATGATCGCACTTACGACCACGACGACCAGCAGATCCCGTAGATCACCACGGATCACCTGCACGGCCAGCACGGTGGGAGCCACCAGCCCGGCGCTCGACAATGCCACCAGGCGCCAGCCGCTGCGCGCCTGCGCACGCGGGGGCGCCGGCCGCGTGAGGTCGACCATGGTCGGATGCAGCGCGGCGGCGCCGAGGGCGAGGTTGCCCGTCAACCAGATCGCGTCGAGGTAGTTGCCGACCTCGAAGGCCCCGTTCGTCTGCTGCGCGACGTAGATGGTGTCGGCGGTCAGGATGGCGAGCAGGTTGCCCGCCAGCAGGAAGAAGGCGGGTGGGCGGCTCCCGTGCCCCACCACGAGACGGATGGCCACCCCCAGTAACGCCAGATCCATCGCCGGATAGGCCACCGAGGTGACGCCGACGAACAGCTCCTGGCCCGCACGCACCTGCGGCGCGATCAGGTAGAGCCAGGACAACAGAACCGCCGCGAGCAGGAACATCGACCCGTCGAGCAGGCCGGCGATGTCCCGTTCCTGGGTCCGTCGCCGGGTCAGCAGAACGAGACCGACGACGAGCAGCGGGTAGTGGCCCAGATACAACGCATCCGGCAAAGCCGGATAGTCTGTGATGTCAAGCACATAGTGAAAGATGTAGAAGGCGCCATCGCCTATGGCGTACATCACCTGGCTGATTCCGATCAGCAACCAGGGACGTCGGTCGGTCAGCTCCTGGCGTTGCAGGCCGAGGAACACGGCCCCCGCGGCCGAGGTGCTGAGGCAGAGGTAGATGACCAGCCGGACGACGCGTGGGCCGCCGGTCGTGGGAAGCTGGCCGTAAACGAGGATGGCGATCAGACCGAGACAGAGATAGACGAGCCAGACGTGGCTACGCCAGGCGCGCCGCCACGATGGAGCCGGCATCACCCCTCGGTTCGCGACGCGGGATCCGTGCGGGACAGCGGGCGTGGCAGCGGTGCCGGGGTCCGCCGGGAGGTCCGGACCGGTGCGTCGCCCGGCTGGGCGTGATGCCGTCGATGGGCGTTCGTTGTCGGGTTGACCGAGGGAATCGGACCTGTCGACCATGCAGGACCGGCTGGCGGTGAACAGCCGCCCCGGAAGGACCGGGCCATGAGCAGCCTCTCAGTGTGAACATGCGGGTGGCACGCGTACCGGCCGCGTACGCCTGTGGTGCCTTGCGGCATTCCGTTGCCGCTCACGGCACCCACAGCAACACTGATCCCACCCGCCTGGCTTCGGCGGGTCGAACGACGAGTCGAACGCCGCGACCTGCTGAAACCGTATCGAATGGTTGCTCTTCGTACAGGAGCGTTTGAAGCCTGATGGGTACTCTTATCTGATCATTTGTCCACTCATTGTGCGGGATCCGCCCCGCTCGGACGGATCCCGGCTGGGGCGATCACGAAGGGCGAGCCTCGCCCGGACCACTACGAGCCGATGATCGGAAAGTCAGGCTGACGACCGCCGTCGCGGACGTTTCCGCGACGCACCTCAGGGATGGGCGACGAAGTTGAAGTGCGCCCCCGACGCGAAGGCCGCCCGGAACATGGGCAACGTGTAAGGACCGTCGCCGTCCAGATCGAAGATGCGCAGCCCGAGATCACTGTCGACGAGCGTGTACATCTCGTCGGCCGTCGTGCCGTAGTCCCGGGCACCGGCACCGAACTCGAAGACGAGATACGGCCGGCTGAAGCCGATCAGCTTCTGGCCGCCCTTGAACACCCCGTACTCCGCCCCCTCGACGTCGACCTTGATCAAGGCCGGCCGGTAGTCGGCCGGCATCGCGTCGTCCAGCGTCTCGACCGCGACCTCGATCTGTTCGACGTCCTCGCTGTCGGGCACCCGATCACGCAGCCCGCTGTAGGCGGGCCTGCTACGGACGTAGGTGAAGGGCAGCACCCCCGGCTGGTCGGCGAGCGCGGCCTGCCGTACCTCCACCGCCGGGAAATCGGTGGTCAACGCCGCGGCCATGTGCGGCAACGGCTCATAGGCGACGTGCCGGCCTCCCGGGGCGTGCTGGAGGATGATCCGGAGAACGTCACCACTTGTGCGCGCCCACGTCGATACAGTTCGAGTCCTCCCGGAGAACGAAGGACAGCAGCAGCGCCAGATGCCGATCGTCGCTGCGATTGCGGCGGGCGGTAGGGACGACGTTGTCACGCACCAGCTTCAGCGCCGGACCGAGGCCGATGTCGACCGCCACCCGCCGGGCCCTTGCCAGCTGTTTTTCCATCCGAGGATCCATCCGCCGTGACCTCCTGTTGTTCAAGCGGCGACCTGCCGGAGTGTCATCGCCGAATGACCCGTTATGACAGTCAGTACACCACTATTGGGCGAACATGATCCATGGTCAAGACCGGTAACAGGAATTTCAAGTCCACTTCATTCCCGCTCGGACGAGCGGACGAGCGGACGAGCGGACGAGCGGACGAGCGGACGAGCGGACGAGCGGACGAGCGGACGAGCGGACGAGCGGACGAGCGGACGAGCGATAATCCTTACGCCACGAAGAGTTCGACTTCTGAACTCTTCCGTCAGGGAAGGGTTTGGAGGTCGCGGCAGACTACCCAGCGGGACCGTTCGGCCTCGCATCGGCCGCCGCCGCGATGGAGAAGATCGACGGCGGCCGCGTCAGCATCCCGTCTTCAGCGGGCCCCCGCGAGAATCTGCTCGTCGACCGGCTCCGCGGCGAAGGATCCCACCGGTGGGCAGGTGCAGACCAGGTTGCGATCACCATAGGCGTCGTCGATCCGACGTACCGGGGGCCAGTACTTGGCGGCCCGCAGCGAAGCGACGGGATAGGCCGCCACCGATCGCGGATAAGCGTGCGACCATTCGTCGGCGGTAACCATCTGTGCGGTATGCGGAGCATTATTCAGGGGATTGTCGGTCCGCGGCCAGATACCGTCTCCAACCTTTTCCACCTCGGCCCGAATGGAGATCATCGCGTCGCAGAAACGATCGATCTCGCCGAGATCCTCACTCTCCGTCGGCTCGACCATCAGTGTTCCGGCAACCGGGAAGGACATGGTCGGAGCATGGAAACCGTAGTCGATGAGACGCTTCGCCACATCGTCCACGGTGACGCCGGTCATCTTCGTCAACGGCCGTAGGTCCAGAATGCACTCATGGGCGACCAGCCCGTCCCGGCCCGCGTAGAGCACCGGATAGTACGGACGCAGCCGGTGGGCAATGTAGTTGGCGTTCAGGACGGCCACCGAGGTCGCCCGGTGCAGGCCATCCGCACCCATCATCCGGATGTAGGCCCACGGAATCATGAGAATTCCGGCCGAGCCCCATGGGGATCCCGAGATCGGGCCCACTCCGGTGGCCGGTCCGGCCTCCGGCCGCAGCGGGTGGTTCGGCAGATAGGGTAGGAGTTTTTCGACCACGGCGACCGGGCCGACCCCCGGACCCCCGCCACCATGCGGGATGCAGAACGTCTTGTGCAGGTTCAGGTGGCTCACGTCGGCCCCGAACTGCCCCGGCCTGGCAAGCCCCACCAGAGCGTTGAGATTCGCTCCGTCTACGTACACCAGGCCGCCGGCCTCATGCACGATCGCGCACGCCTGCCCGATGCCCTCCTCGTACACACCATGGGTCGACGGGTAGGTGACCATCAGCGCCGCCAACGCGTCCGCGTTCGCGCGGGCCTTGCGGGCCAGATCGTTCAGGTCGACGTTCCCGTCGTCGTCACAGGAGACAACGACCACCCGCATTCCCGCCATCGCGGCGCTCGCCGCATTCGTCCCATGCGCCGAGGAGGGAATGAGACAGATGTTTCGCACCACGGACCCGGGAACAGCATGATCGCGGTGATAGGCCCGGATGGCGAGCAGCCCGGCGAGCTCACCCTGACTGCCGGCATTCGGTTGGAGGGAAACCCCCGCATACCCGGTGATCTGCGCAAGCCAACGCTCTAGGTCCTGAATCATCGCGAGATATCCGGCGGCCTGGCCCAGCGGAGAAAATGGATGGATGTCGGCGAATTCCGGCCAGGTGACCGCGGCCATCTCCGTGGTCGCGTTGAGTTTCATCGTGCACGACCCCAAGGGGATCATGCCCCGGTCGAGAGCCAGATCAAGATCGGACAGTCGACGCAGATAGCGGAGCATCGCGGTCTCCGACCGATGGTCGTGGAACACCGGATGTTGCAGGTAGGGATCCGTACGCACCAGTTCGGCGGGCAGCGCCACCAGCTCGTCCGCCATCTGGTCTGCCTGGTCCGCGCGGGCCATGAGATGATCGCTCGCCGCCGCGACGGGCCCGGTCCGAGCCCCGGTCCGGATCCCGCTTTCGGTCTCGGTCTCGGTCCAAGTGATGCCCGCCGTGGCCTCCGGGCCCACCCCGAAGGCCGACCAGACGGCCCCCAGCTCGGCCCGGCCCGTCGTCTCGTTGCAGGAGATGCCCACGTGGTCATCGTCGACCAGCCGCAGGTTCACTCCCCGCGCCAACGCGTCCGCAACCACCTGGGCGGCCCGGCCCGGTACCGCGGCGAGGACGGTGTCGAAGAACGCGTCGTGCACCACCGTCACACCGGCGGCGCGCAGGCCTTCGGCGAGGCGCACCGCGTGCCCGTGGAGGCGACGCGCGATCCCGGCCAGGCCCTCCGGGCCGTGGTAGACCGCGTACATAGAGGCGAGTACCGCGGGCAGCACCTGGGCTGTGCAGATGTTGCTCGTCGCCTTTTCCCGCCGGATGTGCTGCTCACGGGTCTGCAGGGTGAGCCGGTACGCGGGTGCGCCGTCCGCGTCGACCGATACCCCGACGAGCCGCCCCGGCAGGGACCGCTCCAGCCCCTTGCGCGCTGCGAGGTAGCCGGCGTGCGGGCCTCCGAAGGACAGCGGTAGCCCGAACCGCTGCGTGCTCCCCACCGCGATGTCCGCGCCGAGATCACCAGGCGCCCGCAGCAGGGTCAGCGCCAGCGGATCGGCGGCGATCGTGACGACGATGCCGCGCTCCCTCGCCGCTGCGATCACACCACGCACATCCCGCAGGACGCCCGCCGGCCCGGGATAAGACAGCAGCAGGCCGAAGGTCGCATCCAGTTCCGCCGGGCCCACGGCCGTGAGTCCGGCGGCGAGATCCGCGACCACCACGTTGATCCCCAGCGCCTCCGCCCTGGTCGCGACCACCGCAATGGTCTGCGGGAGGGTGTCGGCCTCGATGAGGAACGTCGTGCGGGAACCCTTCACCGTCCGGAACGCGATCTGCATCGCCTCGGCCGCCGCGGTCGGCTCGTCCAGCAGGGAGGCTCCGGCCACCGCCAGGCCGGTCAGATCAGTGATCATCGTCTGGAAGTTGAGTAACGCCTCCAGGCGGCCCTGGGAGATCTCCGGCTGGTACGGCGTGTACGCTGTGTACCAGGCGGGGCTCTCCAGGATGTTGCGCTGGATGACTCCCGGCATCACCGCGGGATGGAACCCCAGCCCGATCATCGAGGAAACCGGTCGGTTCCTGCTACCGAACGCGCGTAGGGCCGCGAGCACCGCGGGTTCACTCAGCGCCGCGGGAAGATCCAGATCCTGGTCACGGATGCTCGCCGGGACGGCCGCATCAATGAGCGCGGCCAGTGATTCCACGCGCAGCGCATCCAGCATCGCCCGTTGGGAGGACGGGTCCGGGCCGATGTGCCGATCGGCAAACCGCGGGATGGCCGCGGCGGGCAGCCGCCTCGCACCGTTCCTGCCCACCGCCGCGGCGCTACCCTGCCGCGGCGCCCCCGACCGCGCGTGCGACGACGCGGGAGCGGTCGTGGCGGCCATGGCGGCCGTGGCCGGTCCATCGGCATAGGGGGTGTCGTCGTACTCGGTGACGTCAGGCATGATGACTGCTCCGGAGGTCGGGCGACGACGGATCATGCCGGCGCCGCGGCGGGCCTCCCCCTCTGTCATAGGCCTGAGAGCTTCACCGGCGCCGCCGCCGGCAGTCCGGGGAGCTGCGGGCGGGGAACGCGGCTTTCACCGTCGGCGGGACACCTCACGGCGTCCACTTTCCAGAGTTGCCTGACCCGGCGGTTGGGGGCCTGAGAGTTTATGGGGAGAGCTTGCTCCTTCGGCGTCCCGACCAGCGAGCGACCGGGACTCTCCCGCACAGGTGTGAGCGGCATCGGTATGGAGTTGTGGGACGGGGCACGGATGACCCGGGGATGCCTACCAGTAGCGAATGATCGGCTCCCAACTGATGCCGGTCCCCTCGACGCCGGCTGCGTTCAGCCACGATTCCACTCCCCGAACACTAGCTGCGGGAGCCCCGCGGGCCAACCAGTGACCCCCACCGAAACCTGTTCGCAACATGAACCCACGAACCCGTGGAGCCGTGGGCCGTGGCCACGGGGCCATCGGTCGTCCGCCATCCGATCCTGCGGGCGGAGGCGGCGGCCTCGGCGTCAGGGCCGCCCGCCGGTAGGCGATACGAGCGCGGACATCTATGTATCTAGGCACAGGTCACAGCTCTGCGAAAAAATGTCAAGAAGCATCAAGATTCCGGGGCGTGCCCCAGCACTGATGCTGAAAAAACGGGCCATGCCCCCTGGAA
>NZ_CDWTMO010000148.1:0-609 GCF_977946435.1 Frankia sp. CgKIO3
CCCAGAGCCCCGTCCCGCCGCAGCGGCAACTGCATTCGGGTAATGCGGGTTTCATCATCGCGCGCAGTACCCAGCTCAAGTACGAGCACAGTGCCGAGGGGCGCCGGCTGTTCGGCGACGTCATCACCTACATGAACCGGGCGGACCTCAACGGCGCCTCGTTCTTCTTCTACGAGGAGCTGTTCGGCCGCAAGGACCGCGTCCACTGGCTGATCCACTGGAAGACGCCGAACGACTACTCGATCAGCCTGCGCATGGTCGACCACGACGAGAAGATGATCGATCTGCTGGAGAGCGACCGCGTCGTCGACGACAACAGCGCGGGCATGTGGGGCCGGGCCGTCGTGGAGAGCAGCGTCCAGGAGCGCATCCTGGTGCCGCAGCACGGCCTGGTGCACGAGGAGGGCGAGCACGAGGACAGCGAGGTCTGGGTCGACCCCGCCCTGCTGCAGACGGGGCAGTCCGAGGACCAGCTGCTGCACTCCGGCAACGCGCTGCTCACGATGCACCGCACCGGACAGGCCCTGCACGAGTTCCGCAAGGAGGCCAGGCACTTCGCCTTCGCCTGGCAGAAGCTCGTCAACGCACGGCTCGCCGGGCGCGTCTCCT
>NZ_CDWTMO010000148.1:1079-10924 GCF_977946435.1 Frankia sp. CgKIO3
CGTGATGGACCGGCTGCACTGGCTGGTGCACTTCACGTCGTTCGACGCCTACCAGGAACTGACCGACCTGGAGCGCACCGACGACGAATTCCGCACGTTGATGACCAGGGACTACATCTCGCCCGTCAAGGGTGGGGGCGGCTGGGGCCGCACCTTCATGCCGGGCACGATCGAGGACACCCTGCTGGTGCCCTACCAGTACCCGGCCGGCTGAACCCCCGGCGTCGTCGATGAGGGTCTGGGTCTTCCCCGGTCAGGGGTCGCAGCGCGCAGGGATGGGTGCGGAGCTGTTCGACCGGTTCCCGGAACTGGTCGCCACCGCCGACGACGTGCTGGGCAGGTCGGTGCGTGAGCTGTGTCTGTCGGACCCGGCGGGCGAGCTGGCCGACACGCGGTGGGCGCAGCCGGCGATCTTCGTCGTCAACGCCCTCGCCCACCGGGCCGTGTCCGAGCGGGAACCACCGCCCGACTACCTGGCCGGGCACAGCCTCGGTGAGTACAACGCGCTGCTCGCCGCCGAGTGCTTCGACTTCGCCACCGGCCTGCGCCTGGTGCGGCGGCGCGGTGAGCTGATGGGTGAGGCGGCGGGTGGCGGGATGGCGGCCGTGGTCGGGCTCGACCCGGACGAGGTCACCGCGCTGCTGCACCGGTGCGGGGTCGCCGACAGGGCCCAGGTCGCCAACGAGAACTCGGTCACCCAGGTGGTGGTGTCGGGTGAGGCCGAGGCGATCCGTCTGGTGCGCCACGCGGTCCGCGAGCTGCCCGGAAAGCGGTGCGTCCCGCTCGCCGTCAGCGCGGCGTTCCACTCGCGGTACATGGCGGACGCGGCGCGTCGGTTCGGCGAGCACCTGGCGGGCGTCGTGTTCCGTGACCCGGCCGTGCCGGTGATCGCGAACGCGACCGCCGCGCCGTACCCGGTGGGCGGGGTGGCCGCTCTGCTGGCGCGGCAGATCGACAGCCCGGTGCTGTGGCGGAGGTCGATGCGCGAGCTGATCCGACGTGGGGTCACCGAGGCGCGCGAGGTCGGCGACGCCAGGGTTCTCACCCCGCTGTGGCAGGCCGCGGTGGCCGAAGGTCCCGAGCCGGACGGGGCCGCGGCGGCCGACGGTCCTGGGCCGAACGGGGCCGCGGTCGGACGTTCCGGGTGGGACGCGGTCGTGGTCGGGGGTTCCGCACCGGCCGCGCCGGAACCGGCGGCACCGGCGGCGAACGGTCATGCCCAGCCGGAACGCGAGGTCGACCCGGACGCCGCCGCGCTGGGCAGCGCCCGGTTCCGGGCGGCCTACGGCCTGCGGTACGCCTACCTCGCCGGTGCGATGTTCCGTGGGGTCGCGTCGGTCGAGTTGGTCACCCGCATCGGGCAGGCCGGGCTGTTGGGCTACTTCGGGTCCGGCGGACTCGATCTGGCCGAGGTCGAACGCGCCGTGCTGCGGCTCGCCAGCACGCCGGGCCTGACCTACGGCGTCAACCTGCTGCACGACCTGGCCGACCCGGCGGGCGAGGAAGCGGTCGTGGACGTCCTGCTGCGCCACGACGTGCGGTTCGCCGAGGCGGCGGGGTTCACCTCCGTCACTCCGGCGGTGGTGCGGTTCCGGTTCGCCGGGGCGCGCCGCGGGCCGGACGGGGCGCCGGTCGCGGTCCGCCATGTCCTGGCGAAGGTGTCCCGGCCGGAGGTGGCGGCTGCCTTCATGGCCCCGCCGCCGGCCGACCTGCTGCGCGGCCTGGTGGACCGGGGCGCGCTGACGCGCGGCGAGGCGGAGGTGGCGCGGCGCCTGCCGGTGGCCGGTGAGGTGTGCGTCGAAGCCGGCTCGGGCGGGCACACGGACGGGGGAGTGGCGCTGACCCTGATCCCGTCCCTGGCCCGGCTACGCGAGCGGGTGGTGGCCGAACACGGCTACAGCGACGGGGTGCACCTCGGCGCGTCGGGCGGTCTGGGTGCGCCCGAGGCGGTGGCGGCGGCGTTCGTGCTCGGCGCGGACTTCGTGATGACCGGCTCGGTCAACCAGTGCTCGCCGGAGGCGGGCACCTCCGACGCGGTCAAGGACCTGTTGTCCGGCCTGGACGTGCAGGACACCACCGACGCCCCGGCGGGCGACCTGTTCGAGCTGGGCTCGCGGGTGCAGGTGGTCCGCAAGGGCACGCTGTTCGCGGCCCGCGCCAACCGGCTCTACCAGCTCTACCGGCAGCACGGCGGCCTGGAGGAGCTGGACGCGGGCACCCGGGCTGCCCTGGAGCGGGACTGCTTCCGGGCGCCGCTGGAGCAGGTGTGGAAGCAGACCCGCGAGCACTACCTGGGCATGGGGCGTCCCGACGAGGTGGAGCGCGCCGAACGAGACCCCAAGCACCGCATGGCGCTGGTGTTCAGGTCCTACTTCGCCCGTACCAACCGCCTGGCCACCGCGGGCGACGAAGCCGAGCGGGCGAACTTCCAGATTCACTGCGGCCCGGCGATCGGCGCGTTCAACCGCTTCGTCGCCGGGACGCCGTTGCAGGACTGGCGCGCGCGCCACGTCGATCTCATCGCCGAGCGGCTCATGGTCGGCGCGGCCCACGTGCTGCGGGAAAGACGAGCGGCGCTCACCGGTGCCGCGTCACGAGAATGAGGGAGAAGCAGTGACCGAAGTCGGCAACGGGACCCCCACCGTGCGCTCAGCTCTGCACCAGACGAGCCAGCCGGTAGACCGGGTGCTGCACTCGGGTAACTGCGGCGTCCTGGTGCAGCGTTCGGCCCAGATCGCCGCCAGCCAGGCAGACCTGGCGCGCGACCTCGCGCGTGAGGCCGCGCAGTTCGTCAACGGCAAGCAGGACGGCCTGGCGACGGTATTCGTCTACGAGGATACCTTCGGCGTCAAGGACCGCGTGCACTGGCTGATCCACCTGCGGTCCCTGGAGGACTACGACGCTCTGGTCCATCTCGGGGGCGCGCCTGACCTGCGCGACGGCGTGCTGGGCGGCTACGTGGCGCATCAGCGGGCCCGGGACTGGGGGGCAGCGTTCGTACCCGGCAGCGTCGAGGAGCACATGATGT
This sequence comes from Frankia sp. CgKIO3, assembly GCF_977946435.1. Taxonomy (NCBI): domain Bacteria; kingdom Bacillati; phylum Actinomycetota; class Actinomycetes; order Frankiales; family Frankiaceae; genus Frankia; species Frankia sp. CgKIO3. Next base: position 4,108 of record NZ_CDWTMO010000148.1, read on the forward strand.
TCCCGCAGCGGTGGGGCATGTTCGGCACGGCGACCGAGGCGATGGCCAAGGACCCGTCCCTGAGCCCCCTGAAGGCCGACTCGCCGGTGCCGTGGTTCGAGGTGCTGGGCGCGGCCCACCAGACCGCGCAGGATCCGGACCGGATCCTGACCACCGCCAGCGTGGGTGTGATCATGCACCGCGTGATCGACTTCAGCTACCAGTTCCGCGCCGAGGCGCGGCTGTTCGCCCGGACGGTCGCGGAGAACATGAACCTCAACGCGACCGGCCACGCCACGGCGCTGGTGTTCGAGGAACTGTTCGGCCCCATGGAGCGCGTGCACTTCTTCATCCACATGAAGCACCTGAGCAGCATGTACGTGCTCATGGGCATCGATGCGCGCACGGATCCCACCGCGCCGCGCGCCGCCTACATGCGGGACTGGGTGTCGCCCGAGCGGGGTGCGGGCGGCTGGGACCGCATCATCCGCGAGGGCGGCGGCCGGGACCACGCGCTGACCGCGCAGCAGTGGGGCTAGCGAGGACGCGCGAAGGGGAGGAAACCCGGCCGGGTTTCCTCCCCTTTTCCGTGCGATGTGACGAACCGCCCGACGCGGGCCCGCGCCCGGCGGATCGGGAGGGGCCCGCGGGGCCCCTCCCGATCCGCTGTCAGACCATGGTGGTGATGCAGAACGGGTGCCCGGCCGGATCCTGGAGGACCCGCCACCTGACTGGAAAACCCAGCGCAACGTGGGCAGGCTCGTGCCCACCAGGGCACTTGGCCGCTAGTGGGGGTGATGGCAACGGGTGCGATGCGGCTGTTACCGGTCCTTCTACCGGCGAGCGGCGTTGGACGGGCGAGCGATCTCGCTGGCGGGTGGCCGTCAGGGCGCGGGTCAGGCGGCGGCGAGGGCCGCGGCCTGCTCCGGGGAGATACCGAGGTTCTTCATCTGGCGGGCGGCAGCGCGGCTGCGCCGCTCGGGGTCGCCTTGGCGGGCGTAGTAATCCTCGCCGAGGTCGCGGAATGGTACTGCTGGATTACTCAACAGCTCCCAGATAATTGAGCCGCGCTGTCGCGACGACTGCCTTCAGCGCCCCGCGGCGGCGTTTGAGTCGCCGGTGGCGGGCACCGGTAAAGGTGTGGGTCCGCCCGGCGACGACCGCGGTCGTCGCGAGGATCCGGCGCGGGTAGCGGTTGCCTTTACCGGTCCGGCCCATGCGCAGCGAGCCACCGGACTGGATCGTGCGCGGGGTCAGCTTTGCCCAGGACACCAGATGGCCCTTGGTGGGGAACTGGGACATGTCCGTGCCGATCTCCGCAAGGATGATCCGCGCGGCGTCCAGGCTGATCCCGGGGATCGCGTCGAGCAGCGCGACCAGACAGGGTCCGGTCATCCCCGCCGGCCAGGCGGGCCGGGCCGGTGCGGCGGACGGGACGATCTCGCCGGTGGCCGGGTCGACCGTGCCGTCTTCGCCGCCGAAGGTCTCGGTGGTGGTTCGGGTGGCGGGAGCGGCGATCTCGACGTGGCCCTTGGGCATGGGCAGCGTGGCGACGTACTGCTCGATCCGCGCGGACAGCGAAGCGATCTTTGTGTCGATCTCGTCGATCTGCTCGAGGTAGACCTTGAGCTGGAAGGCGTGGTGGTCGGAGAACTGGCCGGTTAACGCGGCGATCAGCGTCTCGCGGGGTGCCTTCAGCCCGCGGGAGAGGTCCGCGAGCCGGCGCGGGTCGCGCTCGCCGGCGACCATGGCGTCGAGCATCCGCCGCCCGGAGAGCCCGAAGATGTCCGAGATCACCGCCGAGAGCTTGACCAGGGCCAGTTCGAGGACCTTCTCGACTCGCTGCTTGGCCCGGGTCCGGTCCGCGACCAGGTCCGCGTTCATCCGGGTGAGGTCGCGCAACTCCCGGATCTCCTTCGGGGGGACGAACGAGGCGCGCAGCATGCCCCGCTCGGTGAGCTTGGCCAGCCACACGGCGTCGAGTTTGTCCGTCTTGGGACGTCTTGGGACGTCTTGGGACGTCTTGGGACGTTCTTGACGTCGCGAGCGTTGACCAGAACGACGTCCAGGCCCCGTTCTTCGAGGAAGAAATACCATAACCGCCAGTAGTCGGAGGTGCTCTCGGGCGTGACCCGCTCGATCCCCTCGCGGACCAGTCTGTCGGCCAGTTCCACCACCGCCGGGTAGGTCGCCGGCACGTCGAGGACCGCTGTGCGCCGCTTGCCCTTCTTCCCGTACGGCATGCGGATGCACACCTTGCCCGCCTTCTTGGCGACGTCGATGGCGGCGACGCGCTGGAGGATCTGCTCATCCTCGTCGTCGGGCAGCTCCACGCCCTCCACACCAACCCCCTTCAGGTCGACTACTAGAAGCAGCCGTCCGGGGACCGAAAGCAATCATATTCTGACTGGCGTGCTCGGAGCACAGGTGGCGACCCGTAAGGTCAGGATCCCTCGCCAAACTGAAAATCGGCCTCAAGGCCAGGAAGCGGACGGCGTTGGACGGACGGCCGGCGCCGACCTTCCCAGACCGCTTGGCAGGGCAGACCTTCGGCCAGGGGAAGCCGGTCACGCGCTCGCCGACAGGTGTACACCGGCACCATGGCGGCGCGATCCCGGGAGGCCGCCAACAGCCCGGGGCCCTGGCAGGGCCCGATCGACCAGCCGGACCGACCGCGGCAGCACCAGCCCTTTCACGCCGCAGGCGGCGTGCCCGAAGGGCCAAAGAAACTGAGAGGTGGCAGCGGTACTCGGCCGAGGTGCTGCCGTCGTTCCTCGCGGAGATGGACCTGCCGCTCGCCGAGCCGGTGCTCGAGGCGATCCGCAACGCGCTCGACCGCGGCGACCTGGGCTACACCTTCACCACCAGCTCGCAGCTGCAGTCGGTGTTCGCGAACTGGCTGCGCTGCCGGTTCGGCTGGTCGGTGGATCCGGCGATGGTGATCCCGTTCCCGGACACCATGCGGGTGGTCGAGGTCGCGCTGGAGCAGTTCACCGAGCGGGGGGACGCGGTGGTGGTGGACGTCCCCGCCTACCCGCCGTTCTTCGAGGCTGTCACCGCCGCCGGGCGCGTGCTGGTGCCCAACGGCATGAAGCTGCGGGACGACGGCTGGCGGCTGAACCTGCCCGGCCTGGCCAAGGCGTTCGCCGACGGGGCCAGCACCTACCTCATGTGCAATCCGCACAACCCGACCGGCAGGGTGTTCACCGAGTCCGAGCTGCGCGCCGTGCTGAGGCTGGCGGAGCGGCACTTGGCGGTGGTGATCTCCGACGAGGTGCACGCGCCCCTGGTGTACGCCGGGCGTGAGCACGTCCCGATCTCCTCACTGCCCGGGGCCGCGGCCACCTCGTCGGTCACCGCGATGTCGGCGAGCAAGGGCTGGAACATCTCCGGCCTGAAGTGCGCGCTCGCCGTACCCGGCAGCCCCGCCGACCACGAGCGCCTGATGGGTATGCGGCCCCGCGACCGCGACGGCGTGGGCATCCTGGGCGTCGAGGGCAGCGTCGCCGCGTTCGCCGGCGGCGACCTGTGGCTGCGGCGGACGATGCGCTACCTGGAGGGGAACCAGCGGATACTCGCTGACCTGCTGGGCTGTTTCGGCTCCGACGTCACCCACCACGCCTCGGACGGCACCTACCTGGCGTGGCTGGACTGCCGCCGCATGGCCGACCGTCTGGGCATCGCCGACCTCGGCCAGTTCTTCCTCGACGTGGGCAAGGTCGCGGTCAGCGATGGCAGGCTGTACGGGGCCGAGGGCTTCGTCCGGCTCAACGTCGCCACGCCGCGCCCGGTGCTCGAGGAGCTGGTGCGGCGGATGGAGAAGGCGGTGCGCCAGGTGGAGCAGCCTGCCGGCACCGACGACCGGCACTCGCTGCCGAAGGTGCCCGCCACCGGCGTGCTGCCCTGATGGTGAGGTCGGCGGCCACGTGCGCTGGGGGCCAGGTACGCCGTTCGTCACTCGCGTTGGTCACCCGCGTCGGGTCAGAGGAGGCACGGTGCGGCCGTTGGCCGAGTCCTGCAGTAGCTACTCGAACCGCTTGGCCCGGGTCTGGTCCTTCTTGGCGCTGGTCACCCACCAGATGGCGGCCTTGCGGTAAGAGGCTGGCTGGCTCTGGAAGAAGGTCCACGCCGCGTCGTCGGCCTTCAGCCGCTGCTCCTGGTCGGGCTCGAAGGCGACAGAGTCCCCGTTCTGCTCGTAGGAATACGACCCGGCCTTCGCCTCGGACCGATCCTGGAGCGCCTTTTCCCCGGCGGACCGCATCCGCCCCTCGGCACGCAGCTCCGCCACACGCCTGCGGTTCACGTCGCTCCACACGCTGCCGGGCTTGCGCCGCGTGAACCGGATGACGTAGTGCTGCTCGTCCACCCGCTGGCGCCTGCCGTCGATCCACCCCACGCACAACGCCTCGTCGACCGCCTGGGCCCACGTGATGCCGGTTCTGCCTGCTCCCTTCTTGTAGAAGCCGACCCACGCCTCACCTGCCGTCTCGTGATTGGCCTCCAGCCAGCTGCGCCATTCGTCGGGATCCGCGAAGTACGTGGCCTTGGGTTCCGGGCTACTGGACAAGACCCCTCCCGGGAGATCGCTATTGTGGCCGATGCTACCCGGCTTGTGACGTTGTGACGTGCGTCTCTTAAAGACCAAGCTGGTAGAGAAGGCGGTCTGACTGCAAACATGTCGGAATGTCGCCCGGTACGTCGACCCAATTGTCCTCAAGCGTCACCGCAGAGCATGTTATGGTCAGGGCCGCGCAGAGATGACGCTACGTTGTGATCGGTGACGTTTTGTAGACGTGCTGTGGGGTGACTCGGGGCGCCCTAGGCGACACAGCGCGAGCGAAGCGTCCCTTTCCCCATGCGTACCTGGCACGGGCCGCGCAAACCAGCTCCGCACGCCCAGATATCGGTTCGAGGAACACGGCAAAGCTCTTCGAGGAAAACTTCCGGTCGTTGAATTACCGAAAACCTGGCCGGCCGTAGTGACGGAAGTGGCCTTCCGGTCGGATGATGAAAGCGCGACCAACCAAAACCCGACCAAGAAGGCCATCTCGTGCCATCATGCCAGACCGGCGCCGCGCTGTCGAACGGCCACGACCAGGCCATCGACGGAAAAGCCGCCCGACTTCTCGAAATGCTGCGCCAGGTAAAAGACTTCCGCGCCGACCGTGGAAAGGTCTACGACCTTCCTTTCGTGCTCGCCGTCACGCTCGTCGCGACGCTCGCCGGCGCCACGGGATACCGGCAGATCGGAAGGCGCGCGGCCGACCTCCCGCAATGCCTGCTCGCCCAGCTCGGCGTACCCTACGACCATTTCACGGCGGCCTACGCCGCACCGAGCGAGTCCACCATCCGCGACGTCCTCACCCACGTGGACGCGGACCTGCTCGACCTGGTCACCTGCGCCTGGATCCACGACTGCGCGACCCGCGACCACGACGGGGACCTCGTGATCGCGCTGGACGGCAAGGTGCTGCGCGGCGCGTGGACCGACGAGAACAAGCAGGTCAAGCTGTTCGCGGCCATGACCCACGACACCGGCGCGGTGGTCGCGCAGACCCTGGTACCCGACGACACGAACGAGATCACCCAGGTCGCCAACCTCGTGAAGAACCTCCACCACACCCGCGGCCGGACGATCGCCACAGCCGACGCGGCCCACGCACAGTTCAGGACCGCCATCCTGCTCAGAAAACGCGGGATCGACTACTGAGCTTTAAATTTCGGGGTCAGGGCGGTTTTCTGTAGCTGTCTACCAGCGGGTTTGGGGCGGGTAGACCAGTTGTATGAGGTACGCGACGGGTGGCGGGTTGACGCCCGCCGATCAGGTGGAACGTGAACGGGTCCGGTTGGCCGCGGCCAGCCGGTTCGCGGCGGGGGCGAGCCAGGCCGAGGTCGCCCGGGAGTTCCGGGTGACTCCGAAGACCGCGAGCCGCTGGCACCACGCGTGGGAGACCGGGGGTGAGGCCGGGTTGCGGTCGGCCGGGTCGGGGTCACGGTGCCGGTTGGATGATCGGGACCTGGCCCGGTTGGAGGCGATCCTGCGCCGCGGTCCCGGACCGTACGGCTGGGATGATCAGCGGTGGACGTTGGCCCGGATCGCCCAGGTGATCGAGCGGGAGTTCGGGGTGTCCTACACGCTGGCCGGGGTGTGGCTGCTGTTGGACCGGCACGGCTGGTCGTGTCAGCTTCCCGCCCGCCGGGCGGTCGAACGCGATGACACCGCGGTCCAGACGTGGACGGAGCAGGAGTGGCCGGCGGTAAAAAGACCGCGGCGACCCAGGATGCCTGGGTCTGTTTCCTCGACGAGACAGGGCAGAGCCTGAGGCCGCCACGGGCACGGACCTGGGGTCGACGTGGGCGGACACCGGTGGTGCGGGTACCCGGCCGGAGCAGGTCCGGGCGGGTGAGTGTGGTTGCCGATGGTCTGCTACCGGCCCGGGTGGCGGCCACGGCTGCTCTACCGGGCCCGGATCTGGCGTAGTCGTCCCGGGGAGCGCAAGGGCATCGGCTGGGAGGACTGCCGGAATCCGCTGGCCGCCGCGCACGCGCAGCTTCCCGGGGGCCGGCTGATCCTGGTCTGGGACGGGGTGAACATCCACCGCCAAGCGGAGATGGCCGCGTTTCTACAGGAACACGCAGATTGGGTGAGCGTGGTGGCGTTGCCGGCTTATGCCCCCGAGCTGAACCCGGCGGAGGGGGTGTGGTCACAGATCAAGCGGACCGCGCTGGTGAACCTGGCCGCCCGCACCCTCGACGACGTCCACCGGGCGGTCAAGCACGGGCTGAAACCAGGGCGCCGTCAAAGGGATAGTCATTAAATAAGTTGATCATTTGATCT
>NZ_CDWTMO010000149.1:0-610 GCF_977946435.1 Frankia sp. CgKIO3
CCCTATCCCACGGCCCCGCAGCCCCCGCCGGGCCGGTGACCCGGCCGCCCTCACCGGTCCCCGGCAGCCAGCCAGCCCATCGTCCGGCCGCACCCGCCCGGACCGGCCGGGGCACGCACCATCAGATCCACACTTCCTTAACGTCTGCTAAACAATGTAGGACGTACCGCACACACCTGACGTGGCGGCTGGTCCGCCGGTGAAACGCTCGTCTAGCGTTACCTGCGAATCAGACCGTCCGCGCCAACCGCCACGAATCGGCGCGCACCCGCTGCCACATCGCACCGGGTTCGAGGCGGTGCTGCCGGTGAGCGACCAAGTGCCGGCTCACGCATGCTGGACAGGTCCCAGGAAGACTCCGGCCCTTGCGCCGGTCCACGGAGGGGGTGACGTCGACGTCTGTCGGACGGGAGTCGAGCACTCCATCTCGAGCCACCTCGCCCCCCGCGCGAGCAAGCCGGCCGACCCGAGCAAGCCGGCCCGGTCGGGTGCCCCGTCGCACGCCGTCGCGCCGGAACGTGCCCCCACCCCGCCCCGATCCACCGCGCCGTCCCGATCCGCCAGGCCGTCCCGATCCGCCAGGCCGGGCAACATGGCGAGCGGCGTCACC
>NZ_CDWTMO010000149.1:857-10500 GCF_977946435.1 Frankia sp. CgKIO3
CCTACGCGGACGACGGCGCTTCCGCGCGTCGCTCCCCCGGCGGCACGGGCGACGGTCCGGCGGCGGCCGGCGGGGCCGGGGCCGGGGGAGCGGGCAGGCCGCTCATCCCCCGTCCACCCGTGAACCGGCATCGGGTCCTGAAGAAGATGGGGCTGACGGCGATCGTTCTCGGGCTGGTCGTCGCGTTGTTGTCCCTGCCGTTCGTCGGTGCGGTCGGCCTGTTCGCCAAGGGAAGCGCGGACCACTTCCTCGGGCTGCCCGCCGAGCTCGTCACGCCTCCGTTGCCGCAGAGTTCGACGATTCTGGCCGCCGACGGATCAGTGATCGCCATGTTGCGCGGGGCCGAGAACCGCATCGTCGTGCCCGGCAACGAGATCCCGAAGATCATGCGCGAGGCAATCATCTCGATCGAGGACGCCCGCTTCTACCAGCACGGCGGCGTCGACCCACAGGGCGTCTTCCGCGCCGCGCTGCGCAACAGCGAGGCCGGCGGAGTCTCTCAGGGCGGTTCGACGCTGACCCAGCAGTACGTCAAGAACGTGCTGCTGCAGAACGCCCGCACCACGCGGGAGCGAGAGGTCGCGGCCGGGAACTCCCTGGAACGCAAGATCCAGGAGCTCCGGTACGCCCTGGGCATCGAGAAGCGGTTCTCCAAGGACGAGATCCTGGAGCGCTACCTCAACATCGCGTATTTCGGTGACGGGGCGTACGGGATCGGCACCGCCGCCGAGCACTACTTCGGGGTGCCCATCTCCCAGGTCACTCTCGAACAGGCGGCGCTGCTCGCCGGGCTCGTGCAGAGTCCGTCCCGGTACAACCCCGCCGCTTACCCGGAGGCCGCGCTGGCCCGGCGCAACACCGTGCTGGACAAGATAGCCGCCGAGGGGTATATCTCCACCACCCAGGCAGAGGCGACGAAGCAGATGCCGCTGAACGTCGTGAAGGCCCCGCCGCCGGCCGCGGACTCCTGCGAGACGTCGTCGGCGCCGTTCTTCTGCGACTACGTACGGTCCCAGCTGCGGGCGAGCCCGGCGCTCGGTTCCACCCTGGAGGAACGCAACCGACGCATCTACGAGGGCGGCCTGGTCATCAGGACCACTCTCGACCCGATGGTGCAGCAGGCGGCGCAGGACGCCGTCAACTCGACCGTGTCACCGAGCAGCCGGGTGTCGGCGACCGAGGTCGTCATCCAGCCCGGCACCGGCAACATCCTCGCCATGGCAGTGAACCGGGTGTACGGCTCGAACACAGCCGTCAACCAGACGATGGTACCGCTGCCGACCAGCGCCACCTTCCAGCCCGGGTCGACGTTCAAGACCTTCGTGCTCGCCGCCGCGCTCGAACAGGGCTACGGCACCTCAACGGCCTTCTACTCCCCGGCCTGCTACGAGACCAAGAAGTTCCCGTTGGACCGCGGTGAGGGCGACTGCCCCAGGGGTTTCTCGAACTCCGATCCCGCCGAGGCCGGCATCTACGACATCCCCAAGGGCACCTGGGACTCGGTGAACACCTTCTACGTGCAGCTCGCGGAGAAGACCGGCATCCCGGCGGTCCTGGAGATGGCCAAACGCCTGGGCGTCACACCGCCGAAGGCAGACAAGATCGGCTCCACCGACGGGGCCACCGCCATCGGCGGCGGCCAGTACATGTACGTCTCCCCGTTGCAGATGGCCGACGCCTACGCGACGATCGCCGGCGGCGGGGTGCGCTGCACGCCCCGCTTCGCCACCGAGGCCATCGACTCCAGCCACGACCCGATCGACATCGCCCAGCCGCGGCAGTGCGAACAGGTACTCGCCAAGGGTGTTGCTGACACCGTGACCAGTGTGCTCGCCGGCGTCCCGGTCCGCGGGACCGGGACCAAGGCCGCCATCGACCGCCCCTCGGCAGGCAAGACCGGCACCACCGACGAGTTCTCGGCCGCCTGGTATGTCGGCTTCACCCCGCAGCTCGCCGCGGCGGTATCCGTCGGCGACCCCATGGGGGCGGAGAGCCACCCGCTGCGGGGCGTCGTCGCCGACGGCCGGACCTGGCCCCATGTCTTCGGCGGCGACCTGCCCGCGATCATCTGGAGCAAGTCGATGCGGGCCGCCCTGGCCAACCGGCCGGTGGTCCCGTTGCCCGGCGCCGATCCGACCGTCGCGCGCGGCACCAAGGGAGGTCTGCAGAACACCCCGCCAGCACCGACGCCCGGTCAGGGCCTCGGCGACTTGTTGCAGAACCTGGGTCAGCAGATCTTTCCCGGCATGGGCGGACAGCCACAGGGAGGCAGTGCCCAGCCCGGCACGGGCCAGAGCGGGCAGAACCAGGGACAGCCGCAGCAGCCTCAGAACGGCGTCGAACCGGGATCCGGCAGAGGGGATCAGCCTGCCGGCCGCTAGCCAGCCTTCCGGCGGCCTGGTCAGCGCCTGAGGTCCTGGTCAACGCCTAAGGTCGTGGGCCGCGGGCACCTGCACGGGATCGACCCCGAGCGCTAGGGCGAGATAAACGGCCGTGTAGTCGAACAGGCCGATGAGTGAGGCGAGCCGTTCCAGCGGCCCGCCGCCGTCGGCGCGCAGTTCGGTGACGCCGACGCCTCGCTCGGCCGCCACCGCCACCGCCGCCTCGGCCTGCCGGGCGACATCCAGGCGTTCGACGTCGGGATCGCGCAGCAGGACCAGGCGGAGCCGGATCGACTCGTCCTCCTCGGCGCGGTCGCGGAAGAAGTCGTCGAAGTCGTCGCGCACCGGGCCGCCAGCCGCGAGACCCGCGCCGAAAGCACCGTCGAACAGCGCGACCTGGTGGCGGGCGGGATGCGGCAGCGCCCCGGCGATGGCCGGATACTTCGCGTTCGTCGCGAGCTGGGTGACGGCACGTTCGGCCACCACGTTCGTCACCGGTGAGGTTCCCCAGATGATCGGCAACGTACCGGCCAGCTCGAGCGCTAGCGTCTTCGCCGGATTGACGAACGACTCGCTGGACGTACGGCAGCGGGTCGCGACGTCCTCGAGGCGGACGGCGGCCGCCTCGATCGCCTCGTCCGCCACCCGCGCGATACCCAGGGCCCGGGCGACGATGATCAGTGGCAGCGACAACGACCACAGGGCGGCACGAGCGGGCTGCTCCGCCGAGGTCACGACGAGGGGCGCACCGGCCACCCCGGCCAGGTGGGCCAGGGGGGTATCGGCAGGGGCGACCACGGCCACCCGCGCGCCGCGCCGGTTCGCCTCCTCCACCGCCGAACAGGTCTCCGCGGAGGTACCGGACGCCGACACCGCAAGGACGACGTCGGCCACCCCCACCCAGCCCGGCAGGCCGTAGGTGTGGTGACCGATGACGGGCACCGGGCTGGCCGGCCCGGCGACGGCGGCGAGCACCCCGGCGGCCAGCGCCGCGCCGCCCACCCCCACCACGATGACCGCCCGGGGCCGCCCGTCAGCGGCAAGGCGAGCGACCCCGGCCTCCTGGGCGAGGGTGGCACCGCGACGGACCTGGCGGGCGGCGGAGGCGATGTGCGGCAGGAGACCGCCGGCGTGACCGGCGTCAATGCGGGCGGTGTCGTCGAGGATCGCCTCGTCGAGGTACACGTCGAGGCCGCGGCGTCAGTTCGACGCCGGCGCGCCGGAGAACGGGACCGCCTCGTCGAGCAGCATCACCGGGATGTCGTCGCGCACCGGGAACGCCAGGCCGCAGGCGAGGCACACCAGCACGGGGGCATCGCCCAGCTCGTCGGGCCGCAGCTCACCGTGCTTGCTGCACGGGCAGACGAGGATCTCCAACAGCAGCGGGTCGAGACTCATCAGGCTTCCCTTCCGCTCCGGATGCGAGCGAGGATCTCGTCGCGCAGCCGATGCATCGTGGCGTCGTCGGGCCCCTCCACGTTGAGCCGCAACAGCGGCTCGGTGTTGGACGGGCGGAGGTTAAACCAGGATCCGTCCGAGAAGGAGATCGTCAACCCGTCCAGGTGGTCCACGTCGGCGGCGTCCGGCGCGTACGCCTTCTCGATCACGTTCATCGCCGCCGCGGCGTCCGCGATCTCGGAATTGATCTCACCGGACGCGCTGTAACGGGCGTACCCCCCGAGCAGCCCGGACAGCGGCCGGTCCTGGCCGCCCAACGCGGCGAGCACATGAAGCGCGGCGAGCATGCCGGAGTCCGCCCGCCAGAAGTCGCGGAAGTAGAAGTGACCGGAATGCTCGCCACCGAAGACCGCGCCGGTACGGGCCATCTCGGCCTTGATGAACGAGTGGCCCACGCGGGTGCGGACCGGGACGCCCCCGCGCTCGGTGACCAACTCGGGGACCGCCCGGCTGACGATGACGTTGTGGATGACCGTGCCCCCCGGCTCCCGGGCCAGCTCGCGATCGGCCACCAGGGCGGTGATGGTCGACGGAGAGACGATCTCCCCCCGCTCGTCGACGACGAAGCAGCGGTCGGCGTCGCCGTCGAAGGCCAAGCCGATGTCGGCTCCGGAGCTGCGGACGGCGGCCTGCAGGTCCCGCAGGTTCGCCGGCTCGATCGGGTTCGCCTCGTGGTTCGGGAAGGAGCCGTCCAGCTCGAAGTAGAGCGGGATCACTGTCAGCGGCAGCCCGGTGAAGGTGGCCGGGACGGTCAGCCCGCCCATGCCGTTACCCGCGTCCACGGCGACCGTCAGCGGCCGGATCCCCGCCAGGTCGACCAGGGTGCGCAGATGACGCACGTAGGAGTCCAGCAGGTCCCGCCGGGTCACGGTGCCGCGACGACCGGGACCGGCGGGAATGCCCGCCTCGATCATCGCGCGGATGTCGGCGAGCCCGGTCTCCTGGCCGATGGGTGCCGCGCCGGCCCGGCAGAGCTTCATGCCGTTGTACTTCGCCGGGTTGTGCGACGCGGTGAACATCGCACCCGGAATGTTCAGCGAACCGGCGGCGAAGTAGAGCAGATCGGTGGATCCCAGCCCGGCGGCGATCACGTCCGCGCCCTGGCTGACCGCCCCCTCGGCGAAGGCCTCGGCGAGCGGGACCGACGACTCCCGCATGTCGTGCGCGGTCACGATCCGCGGGGCGCCGAGCAGCCGCACGAAGGCGGCTCCGGTGGCTCGGGCGACGTCGGCATCGAACTCCGCCGGCACCACGCCACGCACGTCGTACGCCTTGAAGATCCGCGAGAGGTCACGCATCCCTTCCAACCCCTTCTCCCTGGTGTCCCCCGGCACCGGGTGAATGGTGCCCCCGGCCGCGCGGCCACTGCTGCGACCGGCTCGGTTGACCTTATCCGCCGGGTCCGGCACCGCCAGGACCGCGTCCGAGCGAAGTCGCGCCGAACCACTCACCGGACCACCGGTACTAGGACAAACGGAAGATCGGGACGACCACATGACCGGGACGGCCGAGAGGTGGGAGCGCTCCGGATCAGGACGGACTGGGAACGGCCCGCAGGTGACCCCGCCGGCCACCCGGGGGTGGGGCCTGCGGACCCTGCGGGGGCTCCGGCCCTCCCCGCCGGGACGCCTCACGCACGGCGTCCGCAAGGGCTTCCAGGTCGTCCCCGGCCACCTCACGACCCCCCTCACGGGGCGCCTCGGCCTCGAGCCGGACCACAGCCCAGCCAAGCGGCACGGTGAGCCGATCCGCGTGGGTGCCGCACAGATCGTAGGAGTGTGGTTCGACGTACGGGGAGAGCGGGCCCAACACCGCCGTGGACTCCGCGTAGGCATACGTGAGCGTGGCGACCGCGGCTGCGGAACAGGCCGAGCGGGAGCAGCGCCGAGGCTTCACGTTCCGGACGGTAGCCCCCGGAACGGACGACGGCCACCACCTCGGGTCGTGTCGCGTGGCGCGACGACTAATCGTCACGCGGCGTCGACCATGCCATCGCGGCCCGCATACAATATCCCTCTTTCAGCACGTATCCAGAGCGATTTTGAGATCATGGACCGTCCTCGAGCTGGTAGCGATAGGGGATGAAACGCAGGGATGTGACCGGAAACCGTCGTTACCGCGCCCACGGATCGGCGCACCACTCCGAGCGATGCCGGAAGCCGCGCGGAGTTCACCGCGATCGACGGACGACCGTCCATCCTTGAACGCTACGCTGACAGGGTGAGCGAGCCCGAGCGGTTCCCGGCAGTCGCCCGGCCGATCCCGCCACGGCGGCGGCGCGACCGGCGCGGCCGTGGAATCCGGGGCACTCTTCTTCCGCCGGACGTGCCCGCCTACGCCACCCGCGGCGACCGCTTCGACGATCTCGTCCTGGACGCCGTCGAGCATCTCGACCACCGGTGGTCCACCGAACTCGCGGACGTCGAGTTCGCCGTCGAGGACGTACCGCCGGTGGCGGTGACCGATGACGAGATCCCGCTCGCTCGTTACCAGCCGGCCAGCGGCAGGGGTCGGTCGGGCACCCCGCGGCGCATCGTCGTCTACCGCCGCCCGATCGAGGCGCGGGCCGTCGACAGCGAGGACCTGGCCGAGCTCGTCCTCGATGCGATCATCCACGAGATGGCTGAGATGATGGGGGTCGACCCCGCCGTGATCGACCCGGAGGGCCACGGCTGGGGCGACGAGGAATAGCGAGTAACAGCGAATAGCGAGGAACAGCCGAGCCGCGGTGGCTGGCCGGCCGCAGGACACCCACCACGCGAGGGAGACCGTGACCACCAGGAACACCGTGACCACCAGGAACGAGGCCGCTCGGGCGACGGCCTCCGGCGCCCGGATCCTGCCACTGCACGGTCAGGCGCAGTCGTACGCCTGGGGGTCCCCGACCGCGATTCCGAACCTGCTCGGGGCGGTCGCGACCGGCGAGCCGGTTGCGGAGCTGTGGCTCGGCACCCATCCGGTGGCGACGGCCCTCGCCGAGGACGACGGCATCCGCCGTCCGGCCACCGACCTCGTCGGTCAGCTGCCGTTCCTGCTCAAGGTACTGGCCGCCGAGAAGGCGCTGTCGCTGCAGGTGCACCCGGACCTGGCGCAGGCCCGGGCCGGCTTCGACGCGGACGACGCGGCCGGTCTCGGCCTGGGCGATCCGCGTCGGCATTACCGTGACCGGAATCACAAGCCCGAACTGATCGTCGCACTGTCCCCGTTTCGGGCTCTCGCCGGCGTACGTGATCTCGGCCGGACCCTCGCCATCGTCGCCCGGCTGGGCTCACCGGCCCTCACCGCCGCCTTCCGACCACTGGCCGACGATCCCTCGGGCGGCGCCGCGCAGGTGCTCCGCTCCCTGCTGACCATGCCGCGCGAACCCGCCCGTGACCTCGTCCGCGACCTCGTGGCGACGGCCCGCCGGCTCGCCGCCGGCCCGCACGACGCGGCAGCGCCGGGGACGCCCAGCGCCGAAACGGACGACACGGCGACGGACAGGGCCGCGGCGGACGGCGTCGCGGCAGACGGCGTCGAAGCCGATGACGTCGCGCGGGCGGCCGACCTGATCGGTCTGCTCGCGGCCGCGCACCCGGGCGACGTCGGGATCGCGGCCGCCCTGTTGCTGAACGACGTCACCCTGCGCCCCGGGGAGGGGCTCTTCCAGCCCGCGCGGCTGCTCCACGCCTACGTCTCCGGCCTGGGTATCGAGATCATGGCGACCTCGGACAACGTGCTGCGCGGCGGGCTCACCCCCAAGCACATCGATGTCGACGAGCTCCTGCGCATCCTTGATCCCACTCCGAGCGCGGCGCCGATCCTCATGCCCTGTACTCTCGCGGTCTCCCCCGGTGGTCTGCTCCGCGGCTGGGACGTCCCCGTCGGGGACTTCGCCCTCACCGAGGCGATCTGCACCGGCGGCGCCCTGAACGTGGGACGGCCCGTGGTGCTGCTGGCCATCGAGGGTGCGGTCCGGGTGACCGGCACCGCCGACAACGGGACGACCGTCGCCCCGGTGGAGTTGCGTGGGGGCCGGTCCGCCCTGCTGGCCGGATCCGCCGCGTTGACCCTCACCGGCACCGGTCGGGTCTTTCTCGCCGCTCCCGGCCGCTGACGGGCGACGCCACCGACAGGGCGGGGTGCTGACGGCCCGGAAGACCGGAAGACCGGAAGCGTCACGAACCTCCCGCACGTCCTGGGAGGACGCCGACCGGTGCCCGGCCCGCCACGAGGCAAAGATCGAAGGTCGGCGGACTCGGCACTAGCCGCGCTGATACAGGACGGTGGGATCCTCGATGGAGACCGGGGCGTCGAGGAGCCTCGACGCCCCCACAACGGAACGACGGTAGAGATGCTCCGCGGCATCACGGGCTTGGACATCCCAAAGATCGACGACACGGCGGTCGACGACGTGGAGCCGGTGGAGCCGGAGCCGGTGGAGCCGGAGGGGGTAGGCCCGCGGGGCGGATCCCCGGATGCCCGGCCCTCCCCCGGCGTGCCGGGGAGATCGCCGATCACGGCGGTGGCCCCCAGCGGGCCGCCGACCGCGACGAGCCGTCCACCGGCCTGCCCGATCGGCATGCGGGCGGTCGCGACGGTGCCCGGCCTCACCCGTACCAGCTCGCCGTCGATCCACGCTGTGACCGCTCCCGCCGGAGCGGCGAGCACGACGACGCCGGTCGCGCCGGGCGGCACCGGCGGGAGGGAGACGACCGCATCCGGCGCGGATCCCGCCCCGGCGGCCAGCCCCGTCGGCCCGGAGAGGCCGACCGCCTGGCCGTACGCGTCGAGCCCGCGCGGGTCGAGCGGAGGATCAAGGCTGGTGGCGCCGACCCAGGTGGATCCGCCGTCCGAGCCGGTCGACCGCTCTCCCGCCCGGCCCGACGGTGCGGCCAGTCCGGCGAGCACCGGTGCGTCATCGGCCGATTCGACCAGGACGGCCGAGGCGGCGCCCGCCGGCAGCAGCACGGGCGTGATGATCGCACCGGTGGCGGGCACGACGACGGCCTCCAGGCCGATCGGCGTGTGCCGACCCGTACCCGTGAGGACCGTGATGCGCACCGTGGCCTCCCGCAACGGTGCGGCGAGCACCAGGTGCGCCGTCGAGGACGCGGACCCCGCCGGGACGACGACCCCGCCAAGCAGGAGACGCCGGGCCGGGGCGGAGGTGCTCGGGACAAGGCTCACCGGATCCGCGCGCCCCGCCCGGTCCGCCCCCGGCATCGAGTCCGCACGCGCCGCGCTGGGCCGGTCCGCGACCCAGGTGAGAACCCGGCCGGAGCGCATCTGGACGTCGAGCGTGGTCGCGGCGGCCTCCGGTGCGAGGGACGCGAGTCGCCGGATCACCGCGTGGTCCGGGGGCACGGTGATGTCCTGCGGCGACGTCGCCGGTCCGTCGGAAAGCACCCGCACATTGATCCGGGCTGGTTCAGCTGCCAGATTCGACCAGATCACCACCGGATCCCGACCGGCCACGGTCGATGGTCCGGTGAACCAGGCCCGGGCCCGGGACGGCTCGCAACGCGCCTGAATCGGCCCGACGCCGCCCATTGACCCGACGCCGTCTTTCTCCCGGGCCGTCACGGTGGCCGACAGTCCCCCGGCGGACGCGCCCTGGGCGGTCACCAGGATCGATCCACGGCCGCCCGCCACGCCGGTGACGGCGCTGCCCTCCGAGGGCCGTGGAAGGTCCAGGTGACGCCGGCCGCGGACATCCATCCGTAGTCCAAGCCCCTCGCTTGGAACCTCGGACCCCATCGTGGACACCCGCACCTGGCCCGTCGGCCCACCGCCGGCAGCCACGTCCAAGCCGAGCGCACGGG
>NZ_CDWTMO010000150.1:0-3052 GCF_977946435.1 Frankia sp. CgKIO3
ATTGTTCAACCAGCTTGCCTGGTGGGCCGCCGCACTCCAGAAGGCGCGCGCCGAGGTGCCCTACCCCGACTAGTGGTCCGCCTGGTACCGGCACGCGATACCGCTGGCCGAAACCCGCTACGCCGTCTGTCTCAAAGAGTATGACCAGTGAGCGCGGTTCACAACTAGGACGCGGTTCACAACTACGACAAGGACGGCTTCCTGGCGGAGTTCTTCCCTGACGATCCCCAGCCCCGCCCCGTGCTCGATGACCGTGGTCTTGAACCCGGCGTCCACCCACGCCTCGTGCACCGACGGGGCGACGGCGACGACCCGGTCCAGGCTCGTCCTCGGCTCGTCCTCGGCCAGCCCCTGTTCGTCTCCACGCAGGCCCTCTGTCTATAATGACAACCGTTTTCATCAACGAGAGGACTGTGATGCGTTCGCGACCACCGGCTCCGGGCCGCACCGCAGCTGCCCGCACCGAGGCCCGCTCGTCACTCACGGTGCTCTGCGGTTTCTGGTCGTCGACGACCTTCGCCGTGGCCCGGGCGATGGTGGCGGCCGACCGGTCGTCGCTCCTGACGACCAGCATCCCTGGCAATCATGAGAACCGTCTTCAATAGTGGGAGATGGTGGCACATGACTGGCCCATGGAAGACGCCGGCCGGCCCGGGCGTCGCCGCCGAGCTGGAAGCCGTCGCGGAGACGTTGCTGATCCCGCTGTACGGGCGGGCGGGCGTCGCTCGCGGTCGCGGCCGGTGGCTGGAGCTGGATCTGCCTGACGCGATGGCGCTGCGCCGCCGCTTCTTCAGCGACGGCACCCGCCGCCGGCACCTGGCCGGGTCCGTCCTCGACGACGACTGGCTCGAGGTCGCCGCGGATACCGGCCCGGGGCCGTGGATGTTCGTGGCCGAGGCCGTGCTCGGGTTCCTCGACGAGCACGACGTCCACAACGTGCTTGCCCGGGTCGCGGGCCGGTTTCCCGGCAGCCTCGCCGCCTTCGACAGCTGGGGCGAGTGGATGCGGCAGAACCAGGAACAGCATGACGCGCTGAGCAAGGTCGACGCCCGCGCCCGCTGGTTCTGCGAAAACCCGGCCGACCTGGAACGCCAGGTGCCCGGGCTGGAGATCCTCGAATCCCGGACCCTGCCCGAAGCCCCGCAGGCCGTACTCGACCGGCTGCCATCCGAGGTATCCGCAGCGCTGCCGGCCAGGCATGAGGACCCGCAGGTGCGCTCCTACCGACTCAACCTGGTCCGGCTCGGGGAGCCGTCGACCGGCTGACGTTGTCGAAACGAGCGAGGGCGGCCCGAGTCCGCTCCAGGCGATGCAGGCAACCAGCGCGCCCGCCGGACCACCCACCGAAGCCACCAGCAGAGAGTGCTCGCGCGGACCGACGGCGAATCGCAGACAGACCTCGCGCGAGACTAACCAACGCGCTCATCTGCTGATGACAGGACGTCCGGCTGCCCGCATGACGCCGCTTCGGGCCGCCGAGTTGAGGAGGTGGGTGAACGTCAGCCGTAGCTGGGATCGAGCGGGGTCGCGGGACGCGCGGCAACGGCGTCGATCGCGGGATCGGCGAGGACCGCGTCGATCGCGGCGTGGCTGGCACCGATGTAGGTGGAGTAGCCGTCGATCTCGGTGGCGACAAGCCAGGCCCGATCGTAGGGCCACCACAGACTCGCGCACCTCCACTCCACCGGCGCCGGCAACATCGGGGCGGCGCTCACCGGCCCGGTGAGCAGGTGGTACGCCCGGTTAGCTGTCCGCACACGCATCGGCCGGTCCTCCCAGGCGCGCGTCTCAGCGAGGCCGAAACCCTCCCAGAGGCAGAAGTACGCCTGGTCCGGCGTGTCGGTGAAGCTGGACAGGACCCTCGCGAGAGCCGCCGTCTCCCGCGCGTCCAAGCCTCCGTCAGAGGGTCGCCCCCAATGGTCGGAACCGGCGACGAGGTCGTCGAACCGGGTCTCGGCCGTCAGCGCCACGCCTCGGCATGCGGCGATCTCGGACCACCGGTGTCGCCGTCCCACACCCTCACGGTCGTAAGTCGGCGGCAGCACCCGGGCATAGGCCGCGAAGACGGGCGGCACCATCGCCGCGACCGTTGCGGCTGACGTGGTAGCGGCCAGGGCTGCCGCTACCCACGCCGCCGGACTGACGTCGGGCAGCAGCGACATCCCCGGCGCCCACGCGACCGGCTCCCCCATGTCCATCACCCCACTCTGCCAGTCCCCACCCTCCTGATCGGGCCATCAGCCTTCCGTCGTAGGTCGTGGCCCCGTCGGCGGCCCGCGGGATCCTGCGCGACATCGCCGGCCGCCGTGTAACGATGCGCGGTCGGCGAGGATGGTATGTCCATGAGCACATCTACGCCTCGCCGTCCGGAGCACAGGTCGGGACGTAAATCAGGATCGACGCCCACGTTGCTGGGCTACCCGCGCAGCTCCCTGCTGGTACCCGTGGTCGCCGCACTCGGCGGGCTGGTCTTCGCGGCCTGGAAGCCCGGTGTCATCCGATCGGCGTTCGCCAGCCCGCGCAGCGTCGCCTTCACGCTCGTCATCATGGCGGCGGTCGCCGGCCTCGGCTTCCTGCTGCCCAGACTGGGGAGGGGACCGGTGCTCACCGGGGCAGCACAGGCCGTGCCGGTGCTGCTCGCGTTCGTCGTCACAGTCCTGCCCGCGTTCCGGAACGTGACCGTCGAGGAGGAGTTACCCGTCGACGTCACCGCGGTCCTGTCGACCCGACCGTCCCCGCCCGGCGCCGCCCCGCAGGCGGGGCCGGCACCCGGGCAGACGCCGCCCCGGCCGCCGGCCCCGACGCAACCGGCGGCCGGGGCGGATGTCGTCGAGCTGGGGCGGGCGCAGCTGGTCGGCATCGACCACGACGCGACTGGGACCGCGCGACTCATCCGGCTCGCGGACGGCTCACACCTCGTCCGGTTCGAAGACCTCGACGTCGAACCCGGGCCCGACTATCAGGTGCACCTGGTGCCCGGCGCCGACAAGACCGACCCGACCGGCGGCACCCGGCTCGACAGGCTGAGGGGGAACCTCGGCGACCAGAACTA
>NZ_CDWTMO010000150.1:3632-6380 GCF_977946435.1 Frankia sp. CgKIO3
TAGGGCTTCCCCGGTCACGCTGCAGAATCGTCGGCCGGACCAGGAACGGGCGAAGACCTGGGGGCACGACGTGCGTGTGTTGTTGTCGACCTATGGGGGACGCGGTGACGAGGGAAGGCAACGAGAGATGAGGACGTGCCCAACACGAGGTTCGACAGAGCTGGAGGTGCCGGTGATTCGATCGGCCGGTGCCGTGCGAGAGAGCACGGCTGCCCCGGAGGTATCGCGATGAGCGAGCAGTACGTGTTGGGTCTTCAAGAGGTTGACGAGATGCAGGGCGCGGTCGTTGGCGGCAAGGGTGCGCACCTGGGGGCGCTGTCGCGGATCGAAGGCATCCGCGTGCCGGCTGGCTTTTGCGTGACGACGGACGCCTTCCGGCGAATCATGGCGGAAGTGCCGTCGATCGAGAGTCGGCTCGAGCACCTGTCGCGCCTGAAGCCGGACGACCGGGAGGCGATCCGCACGCTCAGCGCGGAGATTCGCCGGACCATCGAAGGGATCGCCATCCCGGGCGATCTCGCGGCGGCGATCCTCCGGCACGTCAGCCGGTGCTGGGCCTCGCTGTTCACCGAGCGGGCCGTGACCTACCGCCAGCGCAACGGCGTTGACCACCGTACGGTCCACATGGCGGTGGTCGTGCAGCAGATGGTCTTCCCTCATGCGGCTGGCGTCCTGTTCACAGCCGACCCCGTCACGTCCAACCGGAAGGTCGCCTCGGTGAGGCCCTGGTCTCCGGCCTGGTGAACCCGGACGTCTTCAAGGTGCGCGCCGGCGAGGTCGTCGCCGAGGCGGTCGGCGCCAAGCAGCGTGCGGTTCACGCCTCGCCGGCGGGCGGGACGCAGGAACAGGCGATCGACCTGGAGCGGCAGGAGCAGCCGACGCTGACGGCTGCGCAGGTCGTGCGGCTCGTGCAGCTCGGCCGGCGGATCGAAGCGCACTTCGGCCGCCCCCAGGATATCGAATGGTGCCTGGTCGACGACGGCTTCCAGATCGTCCAGAGCCGGCCGATCACCACGCTGTTCCCCATCCCCGAGTCCGGCGACCGGGAGAACCACGTCTATGTCTCCGTCGGCCATCAGCAGATGATGACCGACCCCATGAAGCCCCTGGGGCTCTCCTTCTGGCAGATGACGACCCCCGCGCCCATGGCCGAGGCCGGCGGCCGCCTGTTCGTCGACGTCACCCAGAGGCTGGTCTCGCCGACGAGCCGCGCCGGCTTTCTGGAGCTCATGGGGAAATCCGATCCGCTGACCGGGGACGCGCTGCAGACCATCCTCGAGCGCGACGGCTTCATCCGGCCGCTGCCTGACGAGGGTCCCCCCGGGCCGCTGTCCGGCGGCGCGCCAGCCCCGATCGAGACCGATCCGGCCATCGTCACCGAGTTGATCGGGCGCAGCGAGGCTTCCATCGCCGCCTCGGAACGCGACATCCGGACGAAGTCGGGAGTGGCGCTACTCGACTTCATCCGGGTGGACCTCCAGGAGCTGAGGCGGATCTTGTTCGATCCGCGGAGCCATCAGGTGTTCATGTCGGCGATGGAGGCCACCTGGTGGCTCAACGAGCGGCTGGAGGCGTGGCTGGGCGAGAAAAACGCGGCGGACACGCTCACGCGGTCCGTGCCCCACAACGTCACGTCGGAAATGGGGCTGGCGCTGCTCGACGTCGCTGACGTGATCCGCCCACATCCGGGCGTGGTGGCGTTTCTGCAGCACGTCGAGGACGAGGGTTTCCTGGACGCGCTGCCCAAGCTCGCGGGCGGGAGGGAAGCGCGAGACGCCGTCGAGGCCTGGCTCGACAAGTACGGCATGCGCTGCGTCGGCGAGATCGACATCACGCGGCCGCGTTGGCGTGAACGCCCCTCCACGCTCGTGCCCATGATCCTCGGCAACATCAAGAACTTCGAGCTGGGCGAGAGCCGACGACGCTTCGAGCAAGGCCGGCAGAAGGCCTGGAAGAAGGAGCAGGAGCTGCTGGAGCGCTTGCGGGCCCTGCCGGACGGGGAGCGCAAGGCCGACGAGACGAAGCGGATGATCGACCGGGTCCGGACCTTCATCGGGTACCGGGAGTATCCGAAGTACGGCATGGTCAGCCGCTACTTCGTGTACAAGCAGGCCTTGTTGGAAGAAGCCGAGCGCCTCGTACAGGCCCACGTACTTCGTGAGAAGGAGGACATCTTCTACCTCACGTTCCAGGAGCTCCACGACGTCGTGCGCACGAACCGCGTGGATGACCGGCTCATCGGCCGGCGCAAGGACGCGTTCAGGTCGTATCAAGCGCTCACGCCGCCCCGGGTGCTCACGTCGGATGGCGAAGTCATCGCCGAGGCGTACCGACGCGACGATTTGCCGGCCGGCGCGCTGAGCGGCCTACCGGTCTCCGCCGGGACCATCGAAGGGCGGGCCCGCGTCATCCTGGACATGGCACGGGCCGATCTCGAACCGGGCGACATCCTCGTCACGGCCCACACGGACCCCAGCTGGACACCCCTCTTTGTCGCCATCGCGGGCTTGGTGACGGAGGTCGGAGGATTAATGACTCACGGCGCGGTGATCGCACGGGAGTACGGATTGCCTGCCGTCGTCGGTGTGGTAGATGCCACCCGACTGATCCCCGATGAGCAGCGGATCCGCGTGCACGGCACCGACGGGTACGTCGAGATTCTACCCTGACTGATCACACCGAGAACACCCATCCGTGGCTTCCGACCAAAACAACGCTAAACGCTAAGAAGTTAATCTTTCTGGGTTA
>NZ_CDWTMO010000150.1:6639-11054 GCF_977946435.1 Frankia sp. CgKIO3
GATGTGGGCGCGTCCTCGGCGGCGAGGCGCTCGCAACGTCGCTTCCCCCACTCGCCCAGCGGGCGGAGGGCCTCGTTGAGGGACGTGCCGTGCTCGGTGAGGGACAAGGACGAGGGCGCCGGGATAGTCCTCCAGCGTGGCCTCCAGCTCCTCGACGAGCGTGAGGGACAGGTGATTGGTCGGGTCGCCCTTGGCCTTCCGTAAGCGCGGAGTCTTCATCACCTCCGGCACGCTGGAGCGAGTGTGACAGCCGGACTCGGCCAAGCTGAGATCAGATCGTTGCTGGAGGAACTGGACGCCGAAGACGACGTCCCGGCCTCAAATTCGAACGGATCCACGGGCCCCGGCCCACCCGCGCCGGGGCCGGCGCGGGGCCCGTCCGGACCGGCGCTACCCGCCGAATGCGGCAAGTGCCTCGTCGATGACCGCATGACGATGGTGCAGCCCCGGCTCGTTGCGCCCGAAGACGAGCTCAGGCCGCACCCCCGACGCCATGTTCTTCTGGATGTCGATCGCCATGCGGTAGTCCTCGTCGCGCACCGTGGCGTGCGCGTACTCGAAGATCTCGTCCGCGGCGGTTCGCGTCGCCTCGTCCGTGAGATCCATCGGCGACGCGTTCTGGTGGTAGGTAATCGAATGACCCGGCCCGCTCCCAGGATAGACCCGGAACACCTCGCCGTTGGCGACGGTGACCGAAAGGATACTGTTGGGGAACAATGCGTAGATCACCACGAGGTTGTGCAGTGGTTCCCATTCTTCCTCGGGCTTGTCCGCGAGGTCCGTGATGTGCCGCATCGGGAAGACCAGCCGATGGTGCGGGCCGAAGGAGTCGAACAGCGCGCAGTTGCTCTTGGTGATCAGCGCGAACGTGTCCCGGTGCACCGTGGCGAAGTGATAGTTCTCGGCGAACGTGTCAAGCGCGAACTTCCAGTTGATCGGGAAGTCGAGCACCTTCTCGCCCACCGAAGCCCAGCTACCGATGTCCCAGGACGCGAGTTCCGGGCCGAGCTCTCCCAGGTGGGCGTCGATGTCCAGGGGACCGCTGTCCGGCTGGAGACCGACCCACAGGAATCCGGAATGCTCCGCGGCGGGCAGTTGCGTGAGGCGGGGCTTCCCGGCCATCGTCGAGGGGAAACCTTCACGGCCGGGTCCGCCGACGAAGTCACCCTGGGCGTCATATACCCAGGCGTGATACGGGCAGACGAACCGTTCGGCCACGCCACAGCCCTCCGCGACCGGCGCCTGGCGATGGGCGCAGACGTTCTGGAAAGCCCTGACCGTGCCGTCCTCGCCCCGGGTCAGAAGCACGGGAACGCCCATGACGGTCTTCGTGCAGTAGCTTCCGGGTGCCGGCAGCTCAGAGCGGTAGCCGACAAGCTGCGGAGAGCGCAGGACAAGCTCGCGCTCGCGCTTGAAGCGTTCCTGGCCCGTGTACGCCAGGGCTGGCTGGCGGCGCTCAGCGGGCACCATGTCGGTTGTCTTGTCCATCGCGATTTTGAGCGCCCGTCGAGTGAGATCGATGAGCTCGTGGCGGTCGATCTGAGGCCTCCTTGATGCGGCAGTCCTGATACGGCGGTTACGTCATGCCAAGAGTGTCGAAGTATCGGCACAAGATCGCATATGACGTAGTAGCGAAATCGTATGTGCCCTCGGCCAAACGCCGTTGAGCCGGCATCGTCGAATTCTCAATAGGAGCAACGGTGTCACTCTATGTGCAACACCGACAATAATCCCGGATGGATGGGTGCGCTATGTCATAGACATACGACCCTGCGTAGAAGATACCCGAACGGATGGTCAGGCCGAGCCGATGGTCAGGGCGTGCAGGTGCTGCCGGGCTGACCGAAACCCGGCCGGGAGAGGTCGAGGTCGATCCTGTTGTCCGGGCCGAGGACGCGCGTGCGTTCCAGGACGCATTCCCGATGCGTCATGGTGTCGGTGACGGTGATGCGCTGAGGGCCGGCGTAGAGCGCTCCGCTACTCCAGTCGGACGACCCGGTGCTGGTGCGAACGGCGAAGGAGGAGATCGGGTAGCCGGTGGAGGAACGGGCGTGGCCACCGAAGATGACGATCCGCACCCGGCCCGGTGCCGGCAGCCGGCCGCGGTCGGTCAGTTGCCCGCTGATCCGAGCGGTCCCGGGGTTGCCGAGGGCGGTGAGGGCGATGGCGACGGAGTACGTCCAGCCGTGTGCCCAATGGTCGAACCGGTCGATGTAGAAACGCGAATGGACAACCTCGGCGTCATGCGCTTGATCCGGGTAGAACTCGAACGACAGGCCGGCGGTGCGCGCTCCCCAGTCGGTCCGCAGCAGACCACCCCGGACCAGGTCGGGCTGGGTGTTGCTCATGAAGTAGACGGCCGGGAAAAGCAGGCCTCCGCCGGGAGGGAAACGGGAGTAGGTGGTGTAACTTCCCCGCTCCTGGCAGGCGTTGACGAAGGCGTCGCCCGTACGGGTCCGCGGGTCGTAGTTCTGGCAGGGAAGGTACGGTCGGCTGGTCGACCCGAGCACCAGGTCCACACCGACCGCACCGCCGATCGATGTCGGGCCTCCGTTGCGATCCGTGAACCCCTCGAAGGGAACCGCGACGCCCTCGCCGCGGGTGGGACCGCCGGCCGCCCTGACCGGCGACGATGTCGCCATGGAAAGTAAAATGATTACGACCGCGAGCAGGAAAGCTCTCCTCCGCTCACGCGTCCTTGCGCTCCAGACCCAGGTACGAGCCAGCCCGCGGATCATGTCGACGTCCTCTCGCCTGGGGAGCCTCTGCCATCAAGCCGATGACACACGCAGGGAGGGGTCGCGGCGGCGGTGCTTTCCATAACCGACACGCAGTCGTTGCGAAACCGCAAGGAGAATGTCCGCTCGTGCTCAGCCTCCTGGAGCCCCCTCGTTCCCGTCTCCGGGCCGCGACTACGGCACGCGGCTACGGCATCTGGGGAACCGATCAGATGACACGCATGGGATGAGAGGGATAAAACGGCCGGTTGGATTCCGACGGTAGTGGTGACGGGTACGGGACGGGGAATCGGCGCGGCGATCGCCACCGATCTCGCCCGGCGCGGATATCACGTGGTCGTGAACTACCGGCGGGATGCCGCGGCCGTCGCGGCCGTCGTCGCCGGCATCCAGCGGGACGGCGGCCAGCGGAGGTCAGCGGCCGATCCAGGTCAGGGGCCGGCGGAGGTCTCGGCGAGCTCCGCGACGAACGGACGGCACTCCCGCCACGCGGCCACCTGCTCGGGCCGGCCGAAGACCTTCAGGTAGTTCTCGACGTTGGTCTCGTCGATCTCGCCCAGCATGACGGGTTCGAAGTCGGTGCCGTCCTCCCCGACGAAGGCCGGCAGCGGTTCCAGCACAGTGTCCAGACTCGGATAGTAGAAGATCCCGGTCGACTGCCGGGTCGCGCTGCCGCCGGCCACGACCCGGTGCCGGCCGGCCGGCAGCAGACCGTTGGTCCAGCGGGTGAGGATCGTTCCGGAGAGCACCTGCAACGCCCCGGGCACGACGGGCACCGGGATCCAGGTGCCGTCGGGCTGTTGCGCCTGGAGCCCGGAGTACTCGCCGTGCTGGTGCAGGACGGTCACCGCCGAGCCGTCGGCGTGCTCCAGCAGGAGAAGCTTCTCCTCCTCGGAGGCCGTGTCCGGGTAGGTCCAGGTCGGGTAGTCGTTGACGAGCAGGTTGAGGTGGTACGGCTCGTCCTGCGGGAAACTGCCGGCGGGTAGTCCGAGCAGCCGCTCGTACAGGCCGAGCACCCGCCGGGCCAGCGCCGCGGCTGCCTCGGCGTAGGCGACGGTGACCCCGCGCAGGTCGGGGTCCTGCGGCGGCCAGACGTTGGCGTGTTGGTAGAGCCCGAGCCACCGCTTCGACACGCCCGCCGCGGCAGCGTCGGCCGGGTTGTCGAACTGGCCCACGGAGTACCGTTCGATTTCCAGGCGGCCGAAGTCGTCAGGCCACTGCCGCCAGCCCCGGAAGGGGTGTCCGGTGGGGTTGGCCAGCTTCGCCTTCTCCGCCCGCGGCAGACGCAGGATCCGCTCGACCCGACGCTGGAAGTCCTCGATCAGCTCCAGCGGAACGCCGTGGTTGACAATCTGGATCAGGCCGATCCGCTCGGCCGCCGCGCGCACGCGCCGCAGCAGGTCCGCGGGCGCGTCCTCGGCGAGGGCCACTTCCAGGTCGATGACGGGAATCTCGTCGGTCATGGCAGGGGGTCCTCTCCGGTTTCTCCGACATCAGACATTCTCCTTCTCCGCCATCGCCCCGGTGCCCGCCGCCGGCAGTGGCGGGAGCACAGGCAGATCAGCGGCGTCGAGATGGCAGTGCACGGTGTGGGATGCCGTCATGGCGGCCCCGTCGAGCAGTCGGACGGGAGGGACAACGGAGTCGTAGAGCCCCTCCACCCGGCTGGGGCAACTC
>NZ_CDWTMO010000151.1:0-1266 GCF_977946435.1 Frankia sp. CgKIO3
CCGCTCGCCGCTCCCGGCTGAGGGCGAGGGTCGCCGCGTGCAGCCCGGCCATGCCGTGTACCCCGGCGCCGGGAGGGGTGGCGGCCGAACACAGGTAGACGCCGGGCAGCGGCGTCGCCCAGGGGCGTGGCGAGAGCACCGGCCGGGCGACCAACTGGCGCAGGTCAGCGGTGCCACCGCCGATGTCGCCGCCGATCTCGTTGGCGTTGTGCGCCTCCAGTGCCGTCGGTCCCATCACGTGGCGGGCGAGCACCCGGTCGCGGAATCCGGGGGCGAAGCGTTCGACCTGGGACTCGAGCGCATCGGTCATGTCGACGCTGGAGCCCAGTGGGACATGGCAGTAGGCCCACCCGGTGTGCCGGCCTGCCGGGGCGCGGCTCGGATCGGCGGCGCACGCCTGAACGAACAGTACGAACGGCCGGTTTGGATGGTGGCCGCGGGCGACGGCCCGCTCGGCCGCGGCGATCTCGGCGAGCGTGCCGCCCAGGTGTACGGTCGCCGCCCCGGCGACCGCCGGATCGCGCCAGGGCACCGGTCCGTCGAGCGCCCAGTCGATCTTGAAAACTCCAGGTCCGTACCGGTATCGGCTGAGCGCGGCGCGGTAGCGGCCGGGCAGCGCGTCGCCGGCGACCGCGAGCACCTGGCGAGGGGTGAGATCGAGCAGCACGGCCCGCGCGGGCGGCAGTTCCGACAGGCTGGTCACCGGGGCGCCGGTGACCAGTTCGCCGCCGAGCTCGCGCAGTCGGGCGACCAGGGCCTCCGCCAGCGACAATGATCCACCGACGGCTACCGGCCAGCCGACCTGGTGCGCGAGCACCCCGAGGAACAGCCCGTAGCCTGCGGTGACCGGGCGATGTAAATCGATCATGGAATGGGCGGCGAGTCCGGCGAACAGCGCTCGCGCCGCCTCACCGCGCAGCGCGGCGCGGGCGAGCGCGGTCGCGGACCACAGCCCGCGCACGCCGAACCGGGCGAGGGCCAGGGGCGCGGTGGGCGGCAGGTCGAACGGCGCCAGCACACCCTCGGCCAGCCGCGAGCCGTCGGACGCCAGCGGGCCGACCAGCCGGCGCCAGCCGGAATCGGCGCCGTCCCGGTCGGCGAGGCCTGCCGCGGTGGCGTTGAGGTCGCGGCGCAGCAGCGCCGCCGGGCCGTCGTCGAGCGGGTGGGCGAGCGGCACCGGCGGATGCGCCCACCGAAGTCCCCCGGCCGGGGCCGGGCGTGGGGCTGGGCCTGCGGTGGGGGTCGGGCCTGCGGAGGACGTCGGGC
>NZ_CDWTMO010000151.1:1415-10363 GCF_977946435.1 Frankia sp. CgKIO3
TGCGGAGGACGTCGGGCCTGTGCCGAAGGCGCGCAGCGCCGGGGAGGCGAGCGCGAGCGGCAGGACGGTTGCGCACACGTCGTGCCGGAAGCCGGGCAGCGTCAGCTCTTCTGTGCGCAGCCCACCACCGGGAGTGCCTGCGGCCTCCCGGACGAGCACCCGCCAGCCGGCCTCGGCCAGCGTCAGGGCTGCGGTCAGCCCGTTTGGACCGGCCCCGACGATCACCGTGTCGAAGCTGTCCGTGCTCACCGCGCACCTCTTCCATTCGGGTTCCATCCGGAGAACCTCGCCCATCCGGACCGTCGATGGGTACCCCACCCGACGGCAGCTGGCCACGCACGATCGTGCCGCTGCCGGGCATCGAGCCCGAACGTGATACCCGCCCGAAGGTGATGCCCGCCCGTCCAGTCGTGCTCCAGGGCCGCCGTCGCGCCGCTGGTCCGAGCCCGGGAGCGGATGCCATAAAAGGTGTCCAGTATCACTCATAAATGGGGTTTCTGTCACAGAAGGAAACTCAGCTGTGGACTCGTGCGTTGAGATCTGTGCATAATCAGTCACTTTCCGTTTCCGCGGGTCCAGGATGGACGTCGGATGTGGTCGGACCGCGGTGTCCGACGGGCGCCGGCAAACCGTCCCCAACGGTGATACTTCGGGGCCGATCTCCGACGAGACACCCGTCCCGCCGCATCGAACTCGAGGAGGATGCCATGACCGCTTCGGTTTCCCCGCCGTCACCGTCCCGGCACAGCCATTCGCCGCCCATGCCCGGGTCCACCGCCAAGCACGTGCGCCGGGCCCAGGGTGACCACAGCCCCCTGCGCCCCGATCTCCAGGCCTCCCTGGTCGTGTTCGTCGTGGCGTTGCCCCTGTCGCTGGGCATCGCCGTCGCCTCGGGGGCGCCGGTCGCCGCGGGTCTCCTCGCCGCGGTGATCGGTGGCGTCGTCGCCGGCGCCCTCGGCGGTGCGCCGTTGCAGGTGAGCGGGCCGGCCGCCGGGCTGACCGTCATCGTCTCCGACCTCGTCCACACCTACGGGTGGCGCGTCACCTGCCTGATCACCGTGGGGGCCGGGATCCTGCAGATCCTGCTCGGGCTCTGCCGGGTCGCCCGCGCCTCTCTGGCCGTCTCGCCGGCCATCGTCCACGGGATGCTCGGCGGCATCGGGCTGACGATCGTCCTCGGCCAGTTCCACGTGGTGCTGGGCGGACAGGCCGAGAGCCACGCCTGGGACAACGTCGCGGCAGTGCCCGAGGCGATCGTCGATCCGCACGTTTCCGCGACCCTCGTCGGCTTCGTCACCATCGCCACGATCCTCCTCTGGCCCCGCTTGCCGAAGAGGCTGCCGAACGCCGTCCGAGCCATCCCCGCCTATCTCGCGGCGGTCGTGACGGGCACCCTGCTCGCCGCCGTCGCGGGCTTCGACCTGCCCAGGGTCAACCTGCCCTCGTCCCTGTTCGACGCGGTCGCCCTGCCGGGCCTCCCGCGCGGTGACTGGTCCGGCATCGCGCTGGCCATCGTCACCGTGGCCATCGTCGCCAGCGTCGAGTCCCTGCTCTCGGCCGTCGCGGTGGACCAGCTTGCCACCACCCGAGGCTGGCGGGGGCCGCGCGTCGACTTCGACCGCGAGCTGCTCGGGCAGGGTTCGGCGAACCTCGCCTCGGGCCTGGTCGGCGGGCTGCCGATCACCGGGGTGATCGTGCGCAGCTCCACCAACGTCGCCTCCGGCGGGCGTACCCGGAAGTCTGCCGTCCTGCACGGCGTCTGGGTGCTGCTGTTCGCCGTGTTCTTGGGCCGTGCCGTGGAGTGGATCCCGCTGTCCGCCCTCGCAGGCCTGCTCGTCGTCGTCGGTGCGCGGCTGGTCGACGTCGCGCATCTGCGCCACGTCCGCCGGCACGGGGAGCTGCCCGTCTACCTGGTGACAATCGTCGGTGTTGTCGCCCTCGACCTCCTGCAGGGTGTCGCCCTGGGTCTGCTCACCGCGCTCGCCCTGGTCCTGCGCCGGGTGCTGTGGTCGAGTGTCCGGCTGGTCCGCACCGACGAGCTCTGGCAGGTAGAAGTCGAGGGGACACTGAAGCTTCTTGTCCCTGCCCCGCCTCGCGCGGATCCTGGGCCGCATCCCCGTCGGTGCCCCCGTCTCGATCGAACTCATCGTCGACTACCTTGACCACGCCGTCTATGAGCATCTGCGTGGCTGGTGCGCGAACCACGAGGCGTCCGGCGGAACGGTGAGCGTCGACGAGATCGGCCAGGTCTGGTTCCGCCGGCCGGCCGAGGTCGCGGAGCAGCGGCGCCGCACCGTCGTCCCGCACCTCCCGCGCTGGTTCGCGCCCTGGTCGCAGTGGCAGGAGCTGGAACTCGCGTCGTCACCGTCGGATTCCCATTCGTCGGAGTCGCGGTCGTCGGATTCCCAGCCCGGCGGCGTCGTTCCGCCGGCGATTCACCTGGACCCAGTCCCGGCCCCGGCGGCGTCGGCCCCGGCGCAGGCCTCCCCCGACCTGACGGTCCAGCACGTCAGCACAATGTTGCTCGGGGTGAACGAGTTCCACCGGCGGGCCGCCCCGCTCCTGCGGGGCACCTTCGACGAGCTCGCCGGGGGACAGCAGCCCGGCGCCCTGTTCCTCACCTGCGCCGACTCTCGCATTGTTCCCAACATCATCACCAGTAGCGGTCCCGGTGACCTGTTCACGATCCGTAATGTCGGGAACGTCGTCCCGGTGGACGACCCCGCCGGATCCGACCCGGACGCGCCCTTGCGACGCGGTGGCGACCTGTCGGTGACCGCCGCGCTGGACTACGCCGTCGACGTCCTGCGGGTGCCCTCGCTCGTGATGTGTGGCCATTCCGGCTGTGGCGCCATGCAGGCGTTGTTGTCCGGCGCGCTCGACGGCGCGCTCGACTCGGCCCTGGCGGGCTGGCTGTCGCACGCCGCCGCCTCGCTTGAGCGGACGCCCCCTGCCGGCACGGAGGATCTGCTCCCGGTGGAAAGGCTGGGCCGCGCCAACGTGGCGCAGCAGTTGGAGAACCTGCGCGCGCATCCGGCCGTGCGCCGTGCCCTGGCACGCGGCACGCTAGAACTCGTCGGCCTGTACTTCGACATCGCCGATGCGCGCATCTGGGTGCTCGAGGAGTCGACCGGCCGGTTCGTCGACCCGATG
The DNA here is from genome assembly GCF_977946435.1 of Frankia sp. CgKIO3. Classification (NCBI taxonomy): domain Bacteria; kingdom Bacillati; phylum Actinomycetota; class Actinomycetes; order Frankiales; family Frankiaceae; genus Frankia; species Frankia sp. CgKIO3. The sequence continues at coordinate 4,569 of NZ_CDWTMO010000151.1, forward strand.
GACGCGTTGCCGACGGCGGTCATTGGGACCGGCCCGCGTCGCCGGTGGGACACACCGGTGCGGGTACCCGCACCCATGGTCGCGGTCGGCGCGGGTCCTGCCGACGAGCAACCGCCGCCCGCCGGCCGGCGGGCCCGGTGGCTCAGCCTGCCGCGGTAATGCCGCAGCGGTGAAGGGCCGCCGATCGCCCGGGGCCCGGGATCAGGGATCAGGGATCCGAAGTGCTGACCCCGGAGATGCACCGATGGTCGGCGACGTCGACCGTTGGATGACGTCGATCGTTGGATGACAGAGAGTCGCCGAGGGTTGGGCGCGGTCTCAAGGCCGGAGACCGTTACCAATTCTCGGCAATTCGCCGTCGCGCCGGTTCGCCGTCGCGCGGTTCGTCCGCGGGGGTCACGAGGCCGGGATGACCCGCTCCGGGTAGTCCAGCCAGGATGTCTGACCGTCGGGGGTGACGGTGAGCCCGAAGCGGGTGCAGGACGGCCGTCCTGCGTTCACCCACCAGTCGTAGGCCATTTCGAGTTCGTCCCACAACCGTCGTGGCCCATACTGGGTGACCTCATGCCCGTCCGACTGCCCGTCCGACCCGGCGGTCAGTGACGCCCACGACTGTGACGCCGCGTGGGACAGCAGAAGTGTTTTCGCTGGGCCGCCTTCCTCGATCTGCCCGGTGGTGCAGCCGGGCAGCCACAGGCCGACCGCGAATCCGGCCGCGGCGTCCCCGAAGGGCTCATCCAGATACCGGCAGGTTGTTCTGACATCGGCGTCGTCCTCGCCGAGCCACCAGACGGGTTTGTCGGCCCGCTGGCCGCGCAGCCGCATGAAACCCGCCTCATCATGAAAATGGCCCGAGGCGGTGCCGTCCGCAACGGTCAATGACAGCAGCGCCCCACCGAACTCGCTCGTGAACGGCAGCACGATCCGCCCGCCAGGCCGGGTCTGCATGATCCAGGGGTAGGGAACGGTAACCACCGACGCTGTGGCGATGATCCGGTCGTAGGGAGCCCGACCGGGAAACCCCGCCGCGCCGTCCCCGACGACCACCGTCACCGGACGGCCGATTCTGGCGAGGGCCGCGCGGGCTTGCCCCGCGATTCCCGGATCGATCTCGATGGTGGTGATCTGGCCGGTCGGGGTCCGCTCGGCGAGCAGCGCCGCGTTATAGCCGGTCCCGGTACCGATCTCGAGGACGTTCATCCCGTCCCGCACATCGAGGAGGTCAAGCATCCGGGCCATGACCCACGGCGCGCTGCTGGAACTGGTCGGTATGACGCCCCTATCGTCGTACCTGCCCGTCCCGTCGTCGACCTGCGTCGTGATCCCGTCGTCGCCGCGGCACAGCTTCGACCACCGCTGTGGATCATCCTGGCGCCGGAGCGGGACCAAGAAGAACCCGTCCTCGTCCCGGACCCAGATTTCATCCGGGATGAAGTCCTCGCGGTTCACCCGGCGGACGCTCACGCCTTCCCTGAGCCCTTGCACACGTCGCAGGAGACGGTCTCGTTCTTGCCGTCGCTGGTCACGGTGATCTTCTCGCTGCCGTTGCAGGTCGGGCAGGCTACCGGTTTCGCGTGCTTACCCACCCGACCGCCTCTCACCTGGGGCCATCTGGGGGTTCGGGCCCACGGCCATGATTCCATCCGGACGGTGCCGCGCGTCAAGGGGCCGCGGCAGCCTCGCGGCCGGGCCGGGAAACTGATCTAACTTGACAATTCTTAATATTTAAGAAATTTGTCGGCATCCGGGCGTGCTGGCCACGACACTCTGACGCCGACGCCGGCGGATGCCGGATCCGGTGGATCTCGCTAGAGCGGGCGGCAGACGTGCGTCAAGGTCCAGTCGGTTCCGGTCGCGGCACCCTCCGTTTTCGGCTGAGTGCCGGTCGTGCCGTCATGACCGTCCGCGCCGATCCGACGGTGCAGGAGGGTCGCCGTCAACGGGGCGACGTCGATCCGCCAGAACATCTCGACCGGGCAGCGCAGGGCGGCCACGAGCACGCCCCGGATGACCGCTGGATGGGTCACCGCGATGATGGCCCGGTTCGGTGCTTCGCCGGGCCAGCCAGTTCTCGACGCGGCCAAGCAAGCTCAGTAGGGATTCGCCGCCCGGCGGGGCCACCGCCGGATCGCTGTGCCACCGGCGCAGTTCGTCCGGGGGAATCTCGTCCAGGCTGCGCCCCCGCCACGCCCCGACGTCCAGGTCGCGCAGGGCCGGATCCACCTTGGGGACGATGGGTGGGCCCGGGGCCCGCGGGATGGTGACGTCACCCTTGCGGGCACCGAGGCCCAGGGCGGCGGCGGTCTGACAGGCCCGCGCGGATCCGTCGCAGAGCATCCCTCCCGTCGCGGGAAGCGCGCCGGCGCCGAGAGGTTCGTCGACAGGGAACCGGGCGGCCCGCAGGGCCGCGGTCGGCGCGCAACTAACCAGGGCCAGCCGCACCGGCGGCACCGATCGCACCGATCGCACTGGTGGGGGCCGCGGCACGTCGGGACGCGCGTTCGGTCAACGCGCCGAACAGCAGGCCGATGGCCGCCCAGACGGTCGCCTGGATGGCGAGCGAGGCGATCCGGAACCGCCACAGCACGTCGGCGGGGAAGCCCTCCGGCGTCTCGTGCACGCGGGGCAGGACGGCGTAGACGACGCCCAGGACCACCAGCCCGCCGACGACGGCGGCGATCGTCGCGTTCCAGCCGCCGAGCCGACCGGTGAGCCGCCGCGCGGCCACACCCGTCCCGACCACGACGATCACCGAGATCAGGATCATGAGGAAGTACAGGACGGTCCGCCGGCCGATCGTGTCGGGATTGCCGATCGCGGGGGGATTCGCCGGGTACTTCAGATCGGGCAGGAGGTAGACCGCGGTGAACCCGGCGAGGGCCACCAGGGCGGCCGTCCCCCGGGGCCCGAGGGCGCCCAGGCGGCCCTGCACGCACGCATACGCCAGGGCGAACATGCCGCCGATGGCGACGGAGAAGAGCAGCAGACCGGTGAACAGACCGAGCGTCGACTGCACGGTCCGGGACACCGGCTCGGACTCCTCGTGCGCGTGAGCGACGAGACCCACCGCCTCGTGCGCATGAGTGGAGCTCTCGCCCGCCGACTCGAAGGTGATCGCGTGACCGATCTGGCTCTCGCCGAGGGTCTTCGCGACGATGAAGGCGAGCACGCCGGCGACCAGACCGACGAGCATGCCACGGATCAACAGTGTTCGTGCCACAGCGTCTCCTTGCTGGAACAGAGCGGGAGGAGGCGTCAGTGGCGTCAGTGGCAGGGGAAGCCGAGCAGGTGGCGGGCGTCGTGCACGAACTCGTGGACGTAGTTCCCGCCGAAGATTGACAGCGCGCCCTGCTCGGCGCCGACGAAGTACAGCCCGAGCAGCGCCAGCAGCCCGCCGAAGAGCAGGAAGGGCACCAGCTCACGCAGCGGGATGGTCGGCAGGGTCGGCAGTGCCGGCTGGGCGAGCGGTGCGGGGGAGACGGCGGGGTGCGCCATGAGGAGAACCTCCACTGGAATCACGCGTTCCACGGGTAGGACGGGTTCGGGTAATGGGTCTGACTTCCGAGACCGTCCAGGACGGACGGGCCGGTCACAGTGGCGCGACCATGCCGGAATCACACCGGCTTCCATCACACGAACATGTAGAGATAAACAGCGCCATGTAACCCTGTCAAGTTTTCTGGGCTGCCAGGATGGCTGGACGGGTCCGGGTGCGGTCCCCGTGGGGCATGCTGGTGTGCTGTGCGTGCGGTCAGTGTGCTTGTGTATGCGGTCAGGGGGACCAGCAGCGGTCAGGGGAGCCAGGAGACGGTGGCACAGCCGAGCTGATGCCGGATGGGGCCGTCGGGCCCGGCGTTCGTGGCGTAGGCGCACACCGTGTGCGGGACTGCGCTGGTGATGACGGTGGTCTCGAAGCCGTGGTCGGAGCCGGCGTCGGGGTAGAAGCGGGCGACGTCCGGTCGGGAGGTGTCCGCGGTGGCGGTGGCGGCGGTGGCACCGTCGAGAGTGACCGTGACGGTGAGGGGGTCGGCGGGGGCGTCGGGGTCGTAGGCCCAGCCGGCGACGCGGACGCTGCTCCAGCCGGCGGTGATCCACGGGTTGGGCGTCGCGAGGTCGAGGTAGCCGAAGGGCGTGTGGTCGACGGCGGGCGCGTCCACGGTCGCGGTGATGCAGCCGAGGCTCTGCCGGTGGAAGGAGCCGAGCGGGCCGATGTCCACCGCGGCGGTGCAGACGGTGTGGGTGCCGGGTGCGGCGGCCACGGTGGTGTCGAAGCCGTGGTCGGGGCCGGCGCCCGGGTGGGCCCGGGCGACGTCGGGACGGGAGCGGTCGGCGATGACGGTGGCGGTGGCGACGTCGTCCAGAATGATCGTTACGGCCAGGGGGCGGCTGAGGTCCCCCGGGTCGATGGCCCAGCCGGCGACGCGGATGCCGGTGGGGGAGGCGTCGACGAGATCGAGAAAGCCGAACGGCGGCGCATCGTCTCCATTGGGACAGTTTTTCTCGATTTTCTCGATCTTTTCGGTTTTCTCGATCTTCCCCGTCTTCCCTACGTCACTGGGCTCGGCCGTCGGGCAGGTGCCGGCCACGGCGGATCCGGCCAGGCCGGCGCCGATCAGGACGGTGGTGAGAACGAGGATGCTGATCATCGCGACGGTGGTACGTACGGGCGTTCGATGCGGCGTGATGGCGATGATCGTCACCCTCTCTCCTCTCGCCCAAGGTGTGAACTGAAAGTATCATCTTCATCGCTATCGGTCGACAACCGTGAAGGTTGTGTTGCATGTTGCATCCACGTCGCTGCCATGCGCATTCTGCGGGTGCGGTGTCCGTGCGGCCATGGGTCCGTATGGCCGCGGGGCGGTATGGCCGCGGGGCGGTGGGATGGTGGGATGGTTGGGCGCCGACTGGGCCCGGCCCGCCGACCGCGGCTGTTACCAGACCTGGATCAGTCAGCTCGGTCTGGCGGGGGACCCGTGGACCGGTCGCGGGACCGGATAGCCGAGAAAGCCTGCCGCGATCGTGCGCCCGCTCCCCGACTCGGCGGCCAGCCGAACCGGGAGAACGGCTCCGCCCGCAGATGCAGACGGATGATCTCGCTGCTGTACGCCAGCGTGTCGGCCGGCAGATCGTCCGGTGGGTGCCAGGCGAGGGCGGAGCAGGTGGCCGGCTCCCGATTGGTGGGCTCGCCGCTCCATCGCGGCACCAGGAAACCGAAACGTCGCTGTCCGGCGGAAGGGCATGCGTGACACCCGCGAAAGCGACATCCTCGGGTTCGACCCCGATGCCGAGCTCCTCGTCGAGCTCCCGGATCACCGCGGTCACGACGTCCTCGACGGGCTCGATCCGTCCGCTGGGCAGCGCCCAGCAGCCGCTTCCGTAGATGTCTCCCGCGCGTTTCGTCAGGAGCAGGCGGCCGTCCCGTACCAGTAGCGCAAGAACGTCGACCGGGGTCCGGTGTTCGTGCCGCATGGTCCTCCTGCACCTTTACCATGACCGTGTGACAGTTCCGGTGCCAAGGTAACCCTTGTCGCCGAACATGTTCCTCGGATCGAGGACGTCGGGGATTCCGGACCGGGTTCGCCACGGCGGCCGTCCCACGAACCGCCTCCTCGAGGCCGACACCTCCGACGACCGTCTCACCCAGTGGCCACAATCCGTCGGACGGCCGTCGGCCGGTGAGTTGCGGGGACCTGAGCACGGTCTGCGGTACTTGGACCGTGCCTTGCTCCCCACAAGTTGGCTGCCGCGCGGTCAGGCGGACCCGGCCTTCGGCCTTCTTCGCCTGGTAGGGATTT
>NZ_CDWTMO010000152.1:0-10036 GCF_977946435.1 Frankia sp. CgKIO3
GGAACTGGCATTGAGACTCATCTGGTCATGCTCTCGTCGGCCATGACCCGATTGTGGCGATCGAGGTGGCGCGGCTCATCGGTGGAAGGGCCTGAGCCGAGTCGGCCGATCATCCGACCGCAAGGCCGTACTTTTGGCCGATGAGATCCGTGTCTGGCCGATGAGATCCGTGTCGGCCGCGCTGAACTTCGGTCACCCGCGTGTCATCGTCCGCGAGCGCTATCGGGCCCGAATCGGTTGGTAACGCGCTTGGTCTCGTAGGCCCACATGGCGATCTCGACGCGGTTGCGGGCGCCGAGCTTAGCCATGAGGCTGGCGATGTGGGTCTTGACGGTGCTGAGGGTGATGTGGAATTCGCCGGCGATCTCGCTGTTGGTGCGCCCACGTGCCACGGTGGCGAGGATCTGCTCTTCTCGGTCCGTGAGCGGCTCGACGGGTTGCACCGGCGGTGCGGCTGGCCCGGCGTCGGCGAAGGCCTCGAGTAGTCGCGCGGTGATGCTCGGGGCGATGAGCGCGTCGCCGCCCGCGGCGGCGTGGACGGCCTGGGCGAGCAGGTCAGGGCCGGCGTCTTTGAGCAGGAAGCCCCGGGCGCCGGCTCTGAGGGCAGCGTAGACGTAGTCATCGAGATCGAAGGTCGTGATAACGACGACGGCGAGGGGGTCGTCGACAGTCGGTCCGGCGAGACAACGGGTGGCTTCGATGCCGTCCAGGCCGGGCATCCGAATGTCGAACAGGCAGACATCGGGGCGTAGGCGCTGTGCGAGCTCCACGGCTCGCCGCCCGCCAGCAGCCTCGCCGATGACCTCGATGCCCGGTTGGGCGTCGAGGATCATCCGGAGCCCGGTACGGACGATTTCCTGATCGTCGGCGATGATCACTCGGATGCTCATGTCGCCCAGCCTGTTCGAGGGAGCGCGACCGTCACGGTCCAGCCTCGATCGGGGGCCGGGCCAGCTGCGCAGGTGCCGCCGAGCAGGTGAGCACGTTCGATCATGCCGGTGAGCCCGTAGCCCGGTGGCGCGGTCGGGCGGGTGGTGCTGGTGTCGCCGTCGTTGCTCACGCGTAGGTGCACCATCGTGTCGTCGGCGGCGACGCGGACCTCGATACACGAGGCGTGACGAGCATGTCGTCGGGCGTTGGTGACCGACTCCTGGGCGAGGCGGTAGATCGCGGCACCGACCGATGGAGGAAGGTCGTCGAGGTCGCCGAGGATCTCCACGTCGACAGACGGACCGGCACGGTCGCGGCTCGCGAGCTGTTCGAGATCGGCGATCTCCGGGCTGGGCGCCAGGTCCGCCGGTTGGTTCCGGCGCAGGACGCGGACCACGGCGCGCATCTCGGCCAGCGTGCGCGACGCCTCGGCCTCGATCACGCGGAGTGCCTCGGTCGCGGCTTCCGGTCGCGATGCCGATGTCGCAAGGCCCGCCTGGGCGCGGATCACAATCGCCGAGACGTGATGAGCGACAGTGTCGTGCAGGTCGCGGGCCAGCCGTTCGCGTTCGAGCAGCTTGACCTGGTTGAGCTCACGGATCCTCGCCCTGGCCCGGTACCGGGACGCTCCGCCCAGTGCGGCGGCCGCGGACAAGACGGCGAATCCGGCGATCGCGTCGGCGACGCTGAGGTAGCCGAGGACCATCGAGAGGCAGACCTTGGCAATCAGGATCAGCGAGCCGATCACGGCCTCGCGCCCTGACCCCCACCGGTACAACGAGTACGGCAACACGAGCACATACACGATCACCTGCAGTTTTGGCTCGCCACCAGTCACCAGGGAGACCAGGCCGGCGGTGACGAAGACGATCGCGACCATCAGCAGCGGTCTGGTCCGGCGCCACAACAACGTGGGCAGCAACCCGACAGCGAGAATCACCGAGACGGCCCGCCATGGAACGTCCGGTCGCAGAACTCCTTCGAGCACCGCGACCGGCGCGAGCACCCCCACGAGTGCCCAGTCCCGCCACACCCGCGACGGCGGGCGGGGAGGAGGAGGCTCGTCCCACACCGAGCGAAGAAGGGCGTGCACCCAATCACGGTACGAGAACCGATGCCGCTCCTGATCGGCCGAAAGTACGAGGCACACACTTCGCTCGGTGCGCCGGGCGGCTAAGCCGATAAGCCGAGCGGCTGAGCCAAGCGGTTAAGCCGGGCGGCTAAGCGTCGGACAGGCGCCGCAGCACGTTGCGGTCCGTATGGGCGACCGGGTCAGACACCCGCTCGTGATCGATGGTGGTCGTGGAGGTGTAGGCGAAGCTCCCGTTATCGGTGACGGTGATGCTCACCTCGTAGCGGATGCTGTTCGCCGCGCGAGCCAGGTAGGGGTTGGACAGGATACCGTATGTGGGGGAGCCGGCCTGCGCCCGCAGGGTGAAGTCGGTCGCGTCCGGCGCCACGGCACCACCAGCGATCAGGACTGTACCGCGGGGCACCATGAAGCACCGCATGACGTGGCCGAGATCGGCGTCCCACAGCCAGTAGCCGATCTCAGTGTGGAACGCCTTCTCCTCGCCGGCCCGCCACGCGGCCATGTGGTAGTCGAGGCCGTAGAGACACTGCGGGCCGTTGTCCACGGGACCGAAGGGCTTGAAGGTGACCCTCTCGCGGTACGGGGTCTCGATAATCGTGCCCTCGGCGTTGCCGAAGGCAACGTCCACCCCCTGGTTGCCCTCCCACTCACCGGCCAGGGCCGCCAACGGACCGAACTCCGGGCCGGCTTTTCCCGTCTCCCCAGTCTTTCCCGTCTTTTCCGTCAAGGCGAACCCTCCTTGGGCGAGGAACCATCTATAGCCGGCACAATCCCGGAACAAGCCCGGAACATCTCGACATTACTGTCAAATTCCTGCAAGCCGCTGTTGCGCGACTCTCAGGACGCGCAAGACGGCACATTCACCGTGCTCACGGACCCGCCATCAAGATCGAATATTTCACTGGTCTCATGGGGCACGGCGCCGCTTTGGTGAGCACGGCGCCGCTTCAGTTTTGCGTGGTGGTGTTGCGGGGGTGGGCGGCTTCGTGTTCGTAGGTCTGCCAGCGCCCGAGGATGTCGCGTTGGGCGAGTGCCGCGAGCTCGTCGGCTTCGTCGGGGTTGACGGTGTTGAGGAGGGTGAACCGGGACTCGGTGGCGGCGAACTCGCTGAAGGGGATGGACGGTGCCCGCGAGTCGAGGGAGAACGGCCTTTCCGCTCGGGGGTCGACCCGGTAGAGCGGCCAGTATCCCGATTTCACCGCGGCTTTCTGGTGGGCCATGCCGTCGGTCATGGTGATGCCGTGGGCGATGCAGTGGCTGTAGGCGACAATGAGGGACGGGCCGTGCCAGCTGGCCGCCTCGTTGAAGGCTTTCACCGTGTGCTGGTCGTTGGCGCCGAGGGCGACCTGCGCGACGTACACGTCGCCGTAGGCGGCGGCGAGCAGCCCAAGGTCTTTCTTGCGGGTCCGTTTGCCGCCGCCGGCGAACTTCGCGACCGCGGCGCGCGGCGTCGACTTCGACGCCTGCCCACCGGTGTTGGAGTACACCTCGGTATCGAGGACGAGCACGTTGACGTCGCGCCCCGACGCGAGCACGTGGTCGAGGCCGCCGAAGCCGATGTCGTACGCCCACCCGTCCCCACCGATGATCCACACGCTTTTGTCGACGAGGTCGTCGAGAACAGCGTCGAGGGTGGTGTCGTGGTCGACGGTGGCCAGCCGTCGGCGTAGTTCGGCCACCCGCTGGCGTTGGTCGAGGATGCCGGCCTCGGTCGACTGGTCGGCGGTGAGCAGCGCCTCGACGAGCGTGCCACCGACCGTCGCGGTCTGTGCGCGCAGCAGCCGGCGGGCCTCGCGGGCCCGGGTGTCGAGCGCGAGGCGTAGCCCGAGCCCGAACTCGGCGTTGTCCTCGAACAGCGAGTTCGCCCAGGCCGGGCCGCGGCCGTCGGTGCCCGCCGACCAGGGTGTGGTCGGCAGGTTGCCGCCGTAGATGGACGAGCATCCCGTGGCGTTCGCGACGATGATGCGGTCACCGAACAGCTGCGTGAGCAGTTTGAGGTAGGGCGACTCCCCGCAGCCGGCGCAGGCGCCGGAGAACTCGAACAGCGGCTCCCGTAGCTGCGAGCCGCGGACCGTGTCCGGTGGGGCGAGCGCCGGTGGGACCGCCGGCAGCGTTTCGCGGAACGCCCATCCGGCGCGTTCCTCCTCGAAGCGGGGTGCGGCGTCGACCATGTCCAGGGCGCGATGGCCCTCGATCTCCCGGCTCTTCGCCGGGCACGCCTCGACGCAGATGCCGCAGCCGGTACAGTCGTCCGGTGCCACCTGCACCGCGAGCCGGAACGCCGCGAGGGTGCGGTCCTTCGGCTTTTTGTGCCGGAACGACGCTGGCGCGCCGGCGAGCTGCGCCGGCTCGAACAACGTCATCCGGATGGCGGCGTGCGGGCAGGAGATCGCGCACTTGCCGCAGTCGATGCACAGGTCCGCATCCCACACCGGAAGCTCGCGGGTCAGGCCGCGTTTCTCGTACCGTGCCGTCCCGACGGGGAAGGTGCCGTCAGCCGGTAGTGCGCTGACGGGAAGCAGGTTCCCCTCCCCCGCCATGATCCGCGCCGTCACCTGCCGGACGAACGCGGGCGCCTCGCCGAGCAGCTGCCGGCGCGCCTGCCCCGTGACCACACGAGCCTGCAGGTCGACCTCGTGCAGGGCGTCGAGCGCGGCATCGATGGCGGCGAAGTTACGCTGCAGCACGGCGTCACCGCGTTTGCCGCGGGCGGCGCGGACCCCGTCCTTGACCGCCGCGATCGCCTCGTCGCGGTCCAGCAGACCGGACAGCGCCAGGAAACAGGTCTGCAGCACCGGGCTTACGATCCCGGGCATGCCGGCCTGCTTCGCCACCCGGTCGGCGTCGACGACGAACAGGCGCGCACCCCGGTCAAGCAGGTGCCGCTGCGCGTCGGCCGGCAGATAGTCCCACACCTTTTCCGGCGCATGCGGGCTGTTGAGCAGCACGGTGGCACCCGGCGCGGCCACGGCGAGCACGTCCACCCGTTCCAGCAGCGAGGACTGATGACAGCCCACATACTGGGCGTTCTGGATAAGCCATGGGGAGTCGACCGGTCGTGGCGACAGCCGCAGATGCGAGACCGTCATCGACCCCGACTTCTTGGAGTCGAACACAAAGTACGCCTGCGCGTGCAGCGGCGTGCGAGCGGCGACGATACCGGCCGTCGCCCGCGTGGCACCCACGGTACCGTCGCTACCGAGCCCGTAGAACACCGCCCGCAGCACGTCATCCGGCTCCGGGACACGGTCGTCGTCCACCTCGAGCGACAGGTCCGTGACGTCGTCGCGGATACCCACCGTCACCTCCCGACGCGGCGCCGCGCCGGCCAGCTCGTCGAACACCGCCGCCGCCATCGCCGGGGTGAACTCCTTCGACGCCAACCCGTAACGGACACCGATCACCCGCGGCATCCGCTCGGGCCGTTCCGCGAACGCGGCAACGACGTCCAGCCGCAACGGCTCACCCGACGCGCCCGGCTCCTTCGTCCGGTCCAGGACCGCGACCGACCGCACCGTCGAGGGCAGGCACGCGAGCAACGCCCGGCCGTCGAAGGGACGGAACAAGCGGACCTGGACGAACCCGACCCGCTCGCCTCGCTCGACCAGCCGGGTGACCGCCTCCCGCACCGCCGACCGACCCGACCCCATGACGACCACGACCCGCTCGGCCTCGGGATGACCCTGATACTCGAACAGGCGGTAGGCCCGGCCCGTCGCCGCGGCCAGCCGGTCCATCACCCCTTGCACAATCCCGGGAACCGCGGCGTAGAACGTGTTCGACGCCTCCCGGGCCTGGAAGAACGTGTCGGGATCCTGGGTGGTGCCCCGGATCACCGGGCGGTCGGGGGACAACGCCCGGCGGCGATGGGCATCGATATGCTCGGCCGCCAGCAGACCACCCAGCGTGCCGTCGTCGAGCAACGCCACCTCGTTCAACTCGTGCGACGTGCGGAAACCGTCGAAGAAGTGCAGGAACGGCACCCGCGACTCGAGCGTTGCCGCCTGCGCCACCGCGGCCAGGTCATGCGCCTCCTGCGGCGACGCCGAACACAGCATGGCGAAACCGGTTGACCTCGCCGCCATCACGTCGCTGTGATCACCAAAGATCGACAGTGCGTGCGTGGCCACGGTCCGGGCCGCGACGTGGAGAACCATCGGCGTGAGCTCACCGGCGATCTTGAACATGTTGGGCAGCATCAGCAGGAGACCCTGCGAGGCGGTGAACGTCGTCGACAGCGCACCCGCCTGCAACGCCCCATGCACCGCGCCGGCGGCACCACCCTCGCTCTGCAGCTGGACGACCTCGGGCACCGCACCCCACAGGTTCGGGCGGCCCTTCGCCGCCCACGCATCGGCCAGCTCCCCCATAGCCGACGCCGGGGTGATCGGATAGATCGCGATCACCTCGCTCGCCCGGTAGGCCACCAACGCGGCGGCCTCGTTCCCATCGATCGTCTTCTGACCCATGCATCCCAGACTCAGGCGTCCGGAGACGGATCGAGGGGGGACTTCCTTCCCGTCCCCGAAGGCGGAAGTCACCAGTATCCGACTCCCGGCCACGTGACCGATCCAGAAACAGCCGTAGTCTGCTGGTGAACCGGACGCGGAAGCTTGAGGGTCCGGCCGAGGAGGCACGACGTCCCTCCGCCGCCGGGCGGAGCGCGCGACCGGGAGCGAGGATGCGGTGAAGGTCGTGGCGATCGCCAGCTACAAGGGCGGGGTAGGCAAGACCACGCTCACCGCAAACATCGGCGCCGCGATCGCCCGGTTGGGGAGACGGGTACTGATGATCGACCTGGACCCGCAGGCGAACCTGACCTTCTCCTTTTACCGGCCCGAGACCTGGCGGACGGACCTCGCCGACCACCGGAGAACCGTCAAGGCGTGGTTCGAGTCGTGGCGGCCGGAGACCACCCCACCGCCCCTCGCGGGGTACGTGACCACACCGTCGATCGTCAACGCCGCCGTCGCCGCGGGCGGCGGCACGCTGGACCTGCTCGCGTCGCACCTCTCGCTCGGCGACATCGAGATGGACCTCACCGCCAGGCTGGGCGGGGCGCGGGCCCACCGGTCCACCAGGTACTACTTCGACGTCTACCAGCGGCTGGCCACCGGGCTGGCGTCCTTCTCCACGTACGACTACGACCTTGTGCTCATCGACTGCCCGCCGAACTTCGGAGTCATCACCCGGGCCGCGATCGCCGCCTGCGACCACCTGCTCATCCCGGCCCGGCCGGACAACCTGTCGACGCTGGGCATCGAACATCTGATGAGCAGACTGGGCCGGTTCGTCTGGGAGTACAACAGGGTCGCGGAGTTGCAGTCCGGGATGCATCCGGCCGTGAAACGACTCGAACCGCGGGTGCTCGGTGTTGTTCTCATGATGGTCCAGTACTACGGCGGTCGGCCGACCAGCTTCCTGCGGCCCTACATCCACCAGGCATCGAGTCTCGGACTTCCAGTGTTCGAGTCGATGCTCCACGTAAGTAACCGGAGCTTCGCCGGAGCAGCTGGAACCCAACTGCCGGCGGTGCTGTCCGCAGATCTCCCGCCCGAGGTGGCCCGGGAGCTGATCAGCCTGGTCGAGGAGTTCCTCCGGCGGGTCGGGGCGGCCAGCCGCGGGGCGGGTCCGTTACGTAGGCCCGTCGCGTAGGCGAGATCCAGAGGCCCCGGCGCCCAGCCAGTCATGATCGACATTCTCCGAGACACACCTCGAGTAGTGATCCTGCCGCTTCTCGTTCTCGTCGAAGCGGGGCAGAACTCGCAAGTCGGGACTTGATCGTCTGGTGGTCGGGGGTAGCGACAACCACCCCCTTGGAGTGTGTAACATCGCAGTCGTTCGCGGGTGAGACATCCGCGACCACCTGTCCGGGTGGCGGAATGGCAGACGCGCTAGCTTGAGGTGCTAGTGCCCTTTAACGGGCGTGGGGGTTCAAGTCCCCCCTCGGACACTCTCGTTTGTACATGATCGTTTGAGGCTGGGCTTCGGCAATCACTTGGTGGGCTCCCGGCTCGTAGATCAGCTGGAGCCCGAGCTGGGTGTAGATCTCGGCCTTGTCGGCTGGGTCGGCCTCAGCGAGGACCGTGACGATGTCGCCCATGACGGTGACGATGTCGCTGATCTCCTGTTCAGTCATGCGCTGACGGTCGGTGGTGATCCGGAGGCGGGCCTGGGCGGCGGCGCGTTCGGTGTTGGCTTTGGCGGTCCAGCGGGCGACGAGGGCGGGGTCGGCGCCGGCTTCGAGGGCGAGCCGGTAGCGCTCCAGCTTGGCGTCGCAGTCGGCGACGGCCTTCCGTGCTTGGGCGAGGTCGGCGTCACGGCCGATGTCGGTGTTGTCATCCTGGGCGGCGGTCAGGGCGGCGATGGTCACAGGGAGCCGGGGCGGGGTGAAGGCGCGGGCGAGCCAGCGGTCGAGGTGGGGGACGATGAGTTCCTCGCGGACGTAGACGCTGCAGGGGTGGTGGACGTGGTTGGCGAAGGCGTACTGGTCGGGGTAGACGCAGCGGTAGTGGGGTTTGCCGTTGTTCCAGCTGCCCTGCATCCGCCGCTGGCAGTTCCCGCAGCGCATCCGCCCACGGAGCTGGTAGGGGTGCCGGGTGCGTTTGGGCTCGCGCGGCCCGCTCGGATCAAGCTTGCGGGCGGCGTAGCGGGCTTTGACCTGGGCGAAGGTGTCGTCGTCGACCAGCGGCGGATGGACGATCGCGGCGGAGTAGATCCAGGTGTCGGGGTTGTTCCACCGCATTCGGGTCTCGTAGCCGAGGGCGACGTCCTCGACGTCGAGAAGGACCTCGTCCTTGCGCTGGCGGTTCCAGACCTGACGGCCGGTGTAGCGGGGGTTGGTCAGGATGGCACGCAGCGCCGGTTTGGACCAGGCGATACCGGTCCTATGCGGGTTGCGTGCCGGATCATGCGCTGACGGGCTGGGGATGCCGTCGGCGGTGAGTCCCTCGGCGATCGCGTACAGCCCGCGGCCTGCGGCGTACTCGGAGAAGATCCTGGCCACGATGGGGCTGGTGACCGGGTCGGGTTCCAGGACGTGGAGGCGTTTGCCGTCGGCGGCCTTGGCCGGGTTGGGGTGGGGGCCGGCGTCGGCGATGCGGTAGCCGTAGGGCGGCCGACCGCCGAGGTAGCGGCCTTCGGTCTTGGCCTGGGCTGCCATCGCGGTCCGTACCCGGATCTTGATGCGGTTCCGTTCTCCCTTCGACATGCCCCCGAACACTGACATGATCAGGTCGTGGGCTTCCGAGGTCGGGTCGACCGGCCCGCCGACCTCGGGCACCCACAGCGCGACGCGATAGTGGGTGAACAGCAGGAAGATCAGGCTGAACTGGTTGCCGTAGAACGCCCGATGCGGCTCGCCGATGACAACCGCATCGAAACCCCGATCGGGGTTCCGGAGGGCGTCGAGTAGCAGGCTGGCCTGTGGACGGCGCTTCCAGGGCAGGGACCGGGAGTGCCCGACGTCAAAGTACTCGGCGACGATCTCCCCGTGCTTCTCCGTCAGGGCTCGTGCGCGGGCGATCTGCCAGTTGCGGGAGACCTCTGGATCCTGCTGGTCTTCGGTGGAGACCCTGCCGCAGAACGCAAGTCTGATCATGGGGGCGGTCCTTTGTGGTGAGGCGACGCGGATGAGTCTGAGGTGGGCGGATCTTTCCGCGGCATGTTCGCTTCGGTCCCGGGTGTTCGGCCGGAACGGGCGGATTGTGCTGCCAGCAGGATACGCAGCAGTGCCCGTGCCGCCGAGGGGGTGAGGGTCGGCGGCCCGTCCGGGAGGAGTATGAGAAAGACCTCGTCGCCTTGGGTGTCTTGATAGTAACGTCCAGCTCCATGGGGATGCTTATCCGCCTGCCGTCCATTCAGCGCAGGTCCAGGACCGTCGGGGGACGTTTTATGGTCGACCGAGCCTTCCGCATCATCCGGGGAGCAGCCTGCGTCTTGTCCTGGCCTGATCATCGGCACGGCTTTGGCGCGGCGAAGGGATCGTCATTAAATAAGTTGATCATTTGATCT
>NZ_CDWTMO010000153.1:0-9998 GCF_977946435.1 Frankia sp. CgKIO3
CGGCATTGGCTTGAGTCCCGTCCGCTCGAGCCTGGCCAGCGTGCCCGGGTCGGTGACGGACACGGCCTTCCCGCTGATCAGGACGCTCCAGCCGCTGCGGGACGCCGGATCGCGCCCGTCGACCTCGAAGCTAACCGCGTCCTCCTCGATCGCGGCGGTCAGCTTCGAGCCCACGGCCGTCCGGAAGGCCACCGCCTCCCCGTCCATCACGTAGTTCACCGGCAGCACGAGGACCTCCCCGTCCGCCCGGAACGCCACCCGGCCGAGCTGCTCGTTCCCGAGCAGCCACAGGCAGGTTGCGGGGGACAGCACCCCGCCACCGGCATGGTCGAAGGCGAATGCCACCCTGATGCTGGTCCCGGTGGTCTGGGTCGGTGTCTGCGTCGTGGGCATGGCCAGCTCGGTCCGATCGGTCGGTGAAGCCACGGTGACGAGCGCCGGCGCGCCCGCGTTCGGCGGGGTCATCGCGTCATCCCCCTCGTTCTGGGTCGTCGGCGTACCTCCACTTCTGAACGGTAGTCGGACGGGGCGAGCGCGGGCAGGGCCGGTCGTCGCGCCGGCGCGGGTCGTCCGACCGGGGGGATGGCCTGCCGGTGGTCCGCACCGGCCCGCGGGGAAGGCGTTCGCCACGCGGGCCGGTGCGGTGGTTACGCGGCCGGGCGGTGGTTACGCGGCCGGCTCGATATCCGGTATCTGCGCGGCGCGGAACGTCACCTCACGCCGCAGCCGGAACCCGAGCGACTCGTAGAGCCGGATCGCGTTCGTGTTGGTCGCCGCGGCGTGCAGGAACGGTGTTTCCCCGCGGGCCCGGATGCCCGCGGCGACCGCGCGGACGAGCCGGGTCGCGAGGCCTTGGCCCCGGTGGCCCGCGTCCGTGCAGACGGCGCTGATCTCGGTCCAGCCGGGCGGGTGCAGCCGTTCCCCGGCCATCGCCACCAGCGTGCCGTCCCGCCGGATGCCGAGGTACGTGCCGAGCTCGATCGTGCGGGGCAGGAACGGCCCGGGTTTGGTGCGTTCGACCAGCGCGAGCATCTCCGGCACGTCCGCGGGCCCCAGCCGCACGGCCTCCTCGTCCGGGAACGCGTCGACCCCCTCGTCCACGAGCTGCGCGCCGTCGAAGCTTGCCTCTTCCCAGCCGGGCGGCGGGGAAGCGTCGATGCCGGTGAACGGCACGATCGCGCCCGGGCCGAGCAGCGCTGCGGCGTTGCGCCAGGTGCCCTCGTCGGGCACGTCCGGCAGGGCGACGAACGGTGACACGTTGACCGGGTAGCGCAGCACGTCACCGACCCGCTCGGCGAAATGCGCGTGCGGACCCAGGAGGGAGGAACGGACGGGGTTGTTCAGCACGTGCTGGCCGGTCACGTGCCGCCTGGGCTCCTGCCGGTCGGGGACATGCCAGTCGGGGACATGGCGTCGGGGAACGGCAAGCTCGGTCACGCGGCGACCTCGATCACGATCTTGCCGCGGGCGTGGCCGTTCTCCACCGCGCGCAGCGCCGCCGGGGCTTGGTCCAGCGGGGAGGTTGCGGTCACGAGCGGGTCCAGCGCGCCGTCCACGACCAGCTGGGCGACCGCGTCGAGCACGCGGCTGTCCCGGGCCCGCTGGACCGTCGTCCCGCCGTGCCGGTCGCTCGCCCCGGACAAGGCTGTGACGAGCTTCGACCGGTCCGCGAGGACCTCGACGACGTCGTCCAGCGTCTCGCCCCCGACGAGATCGTAGATTCCGTCGACCCCCCAGGGCGCGGCGGCCCGCACCCGGTCCGCGATGCCGGGGCCCGGCTCGACGTGCGCGATGCCGAGGGCCTCGACGAAGTCCTTCTTGCCGGCGCTCGCGGTGCCGACGACCGTCAGGCCCGCCTGCCGGGCGATCTGCGCGGCGGCCACTCCCACGCCGCCACCCACACCGGTGATTAGCAGGGTGGCGCCGGGCGGCAGGGCCAGCTGGTGCACGCCGTCGTAGGCGGTCGCCGCCGCGACCGGCAGCGTCGCCGCGGCCACGAAGGACACCGCGGCCGGCTTGCACGCGCTCTCCCCGGCAGTCAGCACCGTGTACTCGGCGTAGCCACCGCCCGGCGCGCTGCCGAACACCTCGTCGCCGATGGCGAATCCGTCGACGTCCGGGCCCACCTGCGTCACCACGCCGGCGGCCTCCACTCCGAGTACGACCGGAAACACGGCTGGCGGGGCGGCCGGCAGCCGCAGGCCGCCCCGCAGCTTCCAGTCCACGGGGTTGACCCCGGCGGCACGTACCGCGATCGTGAGCTGACCCGGCCCGGCCACCGGGATCGGGAGGTCGGCGAATGCCTCCACCTCCGGACCGCCGTGGTCGCTGTAGACGTACGCCTTCGGCACCACAACCACCGTTCCCTTCGCCGTTTCCCCTGGCCGTCCCGCCGCGCCGAGACCTCCGCGATATCCGCGATCGGCGTCTACGCCGACCGCGGTCACCTACAACACCGGGCCGGGCCGCCACCTTCCGGCGGTGGCCGGCACCGGGGCGGCGGCGCCTGCCGCGGTCAGGCCGATAGTCAGATTCTGGTTCTGTTCGACGTCGAAGAAGGGCCGAAGAAGATCGAAGGAGGTCAGGGAGGTCAGGGAGGTCAGGAGAGGCCTGGGAGGCCGGGAAAGGCCGGGAAAGGCCGGGGAGACCTGGGCAGGTGCGATCCCGGCCTACTCACGCCCGGCGTCGGCGCCACTCCTTGGTGAGCAACTCGTAGGACCGCACCCGGTCGGCGTGCTGGTGGGTGATCGTGGTGATGGCGAGCTCGTCGGCCCCGGTCGCCTGGGCCAGCTGCTCGAGCCGGTCGGCGACGGTTCGCGGGGACCCGACGAGCTGGGTGGTGACCCGGTCCTCGACGAGCGCGCGGTCGGCGTTGCTCCAGGCGTGCGCCGCGGCCTGCTCCGGGCTGGGGAACGGGATGGCCCCGGCGCCGGAACGGATGCTGCGGACCCACAGGCCGTAGCCGGCGGCCAGCCGTGCGGCGCTCGCATCGTCCTCCCCGACGACGACGTCCGCCGAGACCGACACGTACGGCTCGGCGAGTTCCGCCGATGGCCGGAACGCGGCCCGGTAGGCGTCGACGGCATCGAGCACGGTGCTGGGGCTGTGGTGGTAGGAGGCCGCGAACCGCAGCCCGCGCTCGCCGGCGACGGCGGCGCTCGATCCGCCGGATGCCCCGAGGATCCAGACCTGCACGTTCGCGCCCTCACCGGGGTAGGCGTGCGCCTGGAGGCCGTCGGCCGAGCGATAGGTTCCGCGCAGCAGCGCGAGGACGTCGTCGATCTGCTCGGCGTAGTCCGGGGTGTAGGCGCTCGGCTGCTGCAGCAGCGACAGCATAAGCCCCAGCCGCGACGAGCCGAGCAGCCCGCGGAAGTCGTAGCGCTTGGGGATCAGCAGGCCGTTCTCGGCCCGCTGCTCGATGCTGTGGTCCGCCCCGCCGAGCCCGGCGGAGTAGGCCGCCGCCGTCGAGATCAGGCTTCGTTCGGCTGCCGGGTCGTTCACCGGCCCGCCGGGCCCGGGGGCCGGCCGGCTGGGCGAGCGTCCGATCCCGAGGTCGAGGCGGCCCGGGTGCAGGGCGTCGATGAGGCCGAACTCCTCAACCACCGACAGCGGGGTGCGGTGTCCGGCCTGCACCCCGGCCGACTCGAGCCGGATGGTCCTCGTCGCTCCGGCCACCAGGGCGATGGCGACGGCGGGGGAGACGCCGAGGACGCCGGGATTGAGGTGACGCCGGGATTGAGGTGATGTTCCGCGAACCAGTAGCGTTCGTACCCGAACTCCTCCGCCCGCCGGGCCAGATCGACGGTGTTGCGCAGTGCTTCGCCGTTCGTGCCGCCATCACTGACCGGGACGAGGTCGAGGACGGCCAATGGGATCTCACTCATCGCGAACCTTTCAGGTCGGTCGGCTCGTCTCTCACTGTGGCTGTCCGGCGGCACCGTCGTCGGCGGGCCGGGGGCGCAGCGCCGCGCCGTCGAGGGTGGGGAGCGCGGCGAGCAGGCTGCGGGTGTACTCGTGGCGGGGGCTTGCGAACAGCTCCTCGACGTCTCCGGCTTCCACGACCCGCCCGTCCTTTATCACCAGGACCCGGTCGCTGACGTGGTAGATCACGCCGAGGTGATGGGAGATGAAGACGTAGGAGATCCCCAGCCGCGCCTGCAGATCGGCCAGCAGGTCGAGCACCTGCGCCTGGATGGAGACGTCGAGGGCGGAGACCGGCTCGTCGCAGATGATGACCCGCGGTCGCGGGGCGAGCGCCCGGGCGATCGCGACCCGTTGGCGCTGCCCCCCCGACAGCTGGCGCGGCCGGCGGTCGAGCACGCTCTCGTCCAGCCCGACCTGCTCGATCAGTTCGAGGACGCGGGCCCGGCGCGCGGCGCGCGGCGCGGCGAACCCCCTGCACCGCCAGCGGCTCGCTGATGATCTTCCGGACGGGGTGGCGGGGGTCGAATGAACTCAGCGGGTCCTGGTAGATCACCTGGATCCGCTGCCGCAGCCCGCGCCTGGTCCGCTCGTCGATCTCACGCCAGCTTGTGCCGTCGACGTCGACTGTGCCGGAGTCGGCCTGTTCGAGGTCCAGCAGTAGCCGGGCGGTCGTGGTCTTGCCCGACCCCGACTCGCCCACGACGCCGAGGGTCTCCCCGGTCCGCAGCCGCAGTGACACGTCGTCGACGGCGGTCAGCGTGCCGCGCCCCGGCACGGGAAACGTCTTCACCAGGTGTTTTGCCTCCAGCACCATCTCCGAGCCCACCACGGCCCGGGGCTGCGCGACCGGGCCACCGGGCGCCGGTGACAGCCGGGTCCCGTCCCACGACGGGACCGCGCACCCAGCGCGTCCGGTTCGCGGTGGACGTCGCGACAACGATCGATCCGACGAGCGCGAGCCCCACGCCGCTGGCGAGCAGCGCGAACGTCGGTCCGATCTGCTGGCCGATCGCCTCGGAAACCGGCATCCCCTGGTTGTAGGAATGACCGAGATCGCCGCGCAGTAGGTGCCCCAGATAGTCGAAGTACTGGACGATCAGCGGCTGGTCCAGCGCGTAGTCGGAGATGATCCGGGCCCTGATCTCCGGGGTGACCACCGCCTGTCCGATGATCGCGTCGATGATGCTGCCCGAGCGCAGGTGCAGGGCGAGGAACGTGAAGGTGACCGCGCCCCACAGCACACCGAGCGCAGCACCAACCCGCCGGAGGAACACCCACCCGAGATATCGTAGTTACCGGCCACGGCGTCCTTGGTGAACGCCGTGTACTCCGGGTTCGTCGTCCTGACCTCGATGCCGAGCTGCTTCGCAGCGGCCTGGATCTGGTCTGCGAGGGTGTCGCGCTGCTCCCGGGCGTACTGCTTGAGGAAGGGATGCGTGACGGTGAGGCGCGCGCCGTCCTTCGTCCGGTAGCCCTGGCCGTCCCGAGCGGTCCAGCCGGCCTCGTCGAGCAGCTGGTTGGCCTTTTTCGGGTTGAAGCCGTAGGACGACTCGATCGACTTGTCATAGCCGACCGTGGACGGCGACAGCGGGCCCTTCGCGGCCGGGAAGACGCCGAAGTACAGCTTGTCGACGATGGTCGCCCAGTCGATTCCCGCGCGGAAGGCCTCCCGGACCCGGACGTCGGCGAAGGGACCCTTGGCGGTGTTCGGGTAGTAGCTGTAGTTACCGCCCGGGGCCAACGCGGTCTGGAGCTGGAATCCGGGGGTCGACTTCAGCTGGCTCACGTTTACCGGCGGGACGCTGGCGATCGCGTCGATCTGGCCGCTGGTCAGCGCTCCGTAGCGGGACGAGTCCTCGGGGGTGACCTTGATCGAGAGCGCGTCGAGATAGGCGGCGCCGGTGTGCTTCGCCGTGGCGGGCGCCCACTTGTAGCCGGGATTGCGGGTGTAGTCGATGCCCCTGCCCTTGACGTAACCGCCGGTGCTGATGAAGGGACCGCTGCCGACGATCTTCGTGCACAGCGCCGACGGCGGCTGCCTGAGCGTGCTCGGCGCTTCGATGCCCAGGTAGGCCGTCGCCAGGGTGGGCAGGAAGGCCGAGGTCGGCGCGCTGAAGTGGACATCGACGTGGGTCGGGTCGACGACCGTCGTCCCGGTGTAGCCCGTGATCGTTCCGGCGGCGAGCTGCGACTTGGTGGCGGGCGCCACGATGTGGTCGAGGTTCGCCTTCACCGCCGCGTCATCGAACTTCTCGCCGTTGCTGAACGTCACATCGTCGCGCAACGTGAAGGAATACGTCTTCTGGTCCGCGGACACCGTCCACTTCATGGCCAGCCACGGGTGGATGGTGCCGTCGGTGCTCAGCGCCACGAGCGAGTCCAAGATCGACCGTGTGTAGAGACCGTCGATGTCGGCCGGGCTCTGGTGCGGATCGAGGCAGGCGCCGTCCGTGTTGCTGGCGAACGTCAACGTCCCCCCGCTTCTCGGGGTACCGGCGGCGCCGTCCGTGCCTGGCGCGCCATCGTCACTGGAGCCGCAGGCCCGAGCGCGAGCGCCACGGACAGGGCGGCGGCGAGCGTCAGGGGTACGCGTTTCCTGACGCCGAAGACCTTGCTGGACATCGGGTGTCGAGACTTCTTGTCGGGATGGCCGTCGGGCCGACCGTCGGCTGGCCGTCGGTGGTCGGCTGGTCGACGGCGTGCGGCAGGGCCAGCCGTCGGGGCCGTGCCGAGCAGGGCGGACGGTTGGTCGGCGGGACCGGACCGCCGTGGGCGGCGGTGTCAGCGACAGAGGCAGCTGGACGAACAGAGGCAGCTGGACGAACGGCGCAGGTCGATGGCTAGGCGGCGGGTCAGCCGCACCTGCCCGGACCCGCCCGCCCAGGGGCTGAGCACGTGGGCAACGGCTTGCGTCCCGCACCGGCATGCGAGCGTGAAGCGGCCACTGGCGTGGCGAGTCGCTCCCGACATCTCACAGCTCCCTCGGCTCAGGCCCGGGAGTACGGGCCCGCGCTTGCCGCACCCGGGGGCACGGCCGTGTCCTCATCCGGGGCACCCCTTCGCGAACGAGGGTTGCCGGTCAACAAGCCAGGGCTGAACGTTGGCGCTCGTGACAGCTCGGTCAACCATCAGCCAAGCGGCTGATCTGACAAACCTAGTAGGCAAATTAGTGGGGTAAGTAGAGTTTGTCGATAGAGCTAGTGAAATACTGGGCTCTTCGCAGTGCGGCGGATGCTGAATCCGGTCAGCGCCCCTTGGTCGCGCGGAAGCCCTTCTCCAGGTCGGCCAGGATGTCGTCGACCCCCTCGATGCCGACCGACAGGCGGATCAGCTCCTCGCTCACCCCGCTGTCGGCCTGCTCGGCGGGGGTGAGCTGGGCGTGGGTCGTGGACGCCGGATGAATCGCCAGCGAGCGGACGTCCCCGACGTTGGCGAGATGGCTGTGCAGTTCGAGGGCCTCGATGAACGCCCGCCCGGCGGCGCCACCACCGCGGATACCGAAGGCCAGCACGGCGCCGGCACCATCGGGCAGGTAGCGCCGGGCCGCCGGATACCAGCGGCTCGACGCCAGGCCCGGGTAGGCGACCCAGATCACCTCGTCCCGCTCGGACAACCACTGTGCCACCCGCAGCGCGCCCGCGCTGTGCCGCTCCATCCGTAGCGACAACGTCTCCAGCCCCTGGAGCAGCAGGAAGGCGTTCATCGGGGACAGGGCCGGGCCCAGGTCGCGCAGCAGCCGCGCGCGGGCCCGCACGATGTAGGCGGTCTCTGGGAACGCGTCGAGGAAGACCAGGCCGTGGTAGGCCGGATCCGGTGTGGTGAACCGCGGATAACGGCCGTTGCCCCAGTCGAAACGCCCGCCGTCGATGATGACACCGCCGATCGACGTCCCGTGCCCGCCGATGAACTTGGTGGCGGAGTGCACCACGATGTTGGCGCCGTGTTCGAGAGGGCGGCTCAGGTACGGCGACGCCAGGGTGTTGTCCACGATCAGCGGTACCCCCGCGGCGTGCCCCACCTCGGCGATCCTGGCGACGTCGAGAACGTTCCCACGGGGGTTGCCGATGGTCTCGCCGTAGAGCGCGGCGGTGTTCGGCCGGATCGCCGCGCGCCAGGCGTCGAGGTCGTCCGGGTCGTCGACGAAGGTGGTCTCGATCCCGAACTCCGCCAGCGTGTTCCTGAACAGCGCGTACGTCCCGCCGTACAGCGAGGTCGACGACACCAGGTGCGCCCCGGCGGCGGTGAGGTTCAGCACCGCCAGGGACTGGGCGGCCTGGCCGCTGGCGGTCGCCAGGGCCGCGACCCCGCCCTCCAGATCCGCGATGCGCTGTTCGAAGACGTCCTGCGTGGGGTTGACGACCCGGGTGTAGGTGAAGCCGACCTCGGCCAGCGAGAACAGCTCGGCCGCGTGCCGCGTGTCGTCGAACACGAAGGAGGTCGTCTGGTAGATCGGCACGGCGCGCGCGCCGGTCGCCGGGTCCGGGGCGGCTCCGGCGTGGAGCTGCCGGGTCTCGAAGCTCCGACCCGGGGGGATCGTCGTCACAGGGCTTTTCCTTTGGGTCCTTTGGGGTGCTCGGCGTCGGCGTCGGCGTAGTAGCGCCGCGCCACCTCGGGATGGCTGCGTAGCCAGCTCTTGAGGGTGTTCACCCCGTGCTGGGCGAAGATCGGATTGTGCGGATCGGGCGGGGGCGCGTCGGTGATCTGCCGGAGCAGCTCGCCCGGCAGCGGAACCGGTTCCAGGGTGGCCGACAGCCGCGGCCCGAAGAAGAACGCCACGGACACCCGCTCGTGGCCCGATGGTGGGTTGACGACCCGGTGCACGGTCGCCCGGTAGTAGCGCCGCGTCGCCAGCTCGAACATCTCGCCGATGTTGACGACGAACGCGCCGGGTTCCGGGACCGCGTCGATCCACCCGTCGGCCCCGTCCGCCACCTGCAGGCCGGCCGCCCCCACCGCCGGCTCGCCCGGCTCGCCCGGCTCGCCGGCCGGGGCCCGCTCCGGGAGCACGCGGACGTGGTCCTGGAGGACGAACGTGAGGAAGCCGCCGTCCTTGTGCGCCCCGACTCCCTGGTCGTAGCCGGCTCCCTGGTCGTAGCCGGCTCCCTGGTCGTAGCCGTCGCCGAAGCCGGGCGGCGCCGGTCGGTACCGGATCAGCTTCAGGTGCGAGCGCGGCTCGTCGGCGAAGGTCTGGTCGAGGTGATCGGCGGGCAGGCCCAGCGACTCGGCGAACGCCCGGACTAGCATCCGGCCCAGCCGGCCCAGCTCCGCCATGTAGGCGAGCACGGTGTCACGCACCTCAGGCAGGGCCGCGGGCCACTGGTTGGGACCGTCGAGGCGCAGGTAGACCGGATCGTCGGGGCCGAGGTCACGGGCCGGGCGCTCATCGGAGATGTCGATCTGTTCGCGGAGGTCGGGGCGGCCCCGGGTGATCTCGTGCCCGAGCCGGGTATACCCGCGGAAGTGCGGCGAGTGGATGTTCTCGATCTCCAGCTTCGACGCCTCGGGCAGCTGGAAGAACCGGCGGCTCACGTCGAGGATCGTGGTGGTGAGCGAGGCCGGGACGCCGTATCCGGTCAGGTAGAAGAACCCCGGGCCGTGGCAGGCCTCGCGCAGGGCGGCGAGGAACTCACCTCGGTTCGTGGCGCCGGTCCGGAAGGGATCGATGTCGAGGGTGGGCAGCGTCCGGGCCGGGGCGACCCGGTTCGCCTGGTGGGCGAAGCCGCCTGTCATCGTCGGAATCCTCCCTGCGCCGCGGGCCTCATGCCGGGTTCGCCTTGACGGCTCGCGCGGCTGCTCGACACCGCCGCGCCCCCGAGACCCGCCGCGCCCCGGGAGTGTCCGTGACGTTCGTCCGCCCGTCGCCTGTCCCGCGCCAGGGTAGCGCCGCTACGGCGCAGCCGTGGGAGAACTACGAGCTGTTCCGGCGGCTGTGGCGCTCCGACCGGTGACCCGGCGGGGCCGGTTCCGCGCTCACGGCCACGACCCCGCCGATGGCTACCGGCACCGAGCCTGCCCTACAGCCGACCCGGTAACTCCCATGAGCCCGGTAACTCCCGCTAGGCTTGTCTTCCGCA